>JAZGHS010000025.1:0-10183 GCA_036481315.1 Candidatus Zixiibacteriota bacterium
GGTTGAAAAGATCTTTTTCGGGGTAGGGAAGCTCCATAGCGTTTTGCCCGTATAGACATTGGCGCAAACGAGGCCCGTTTCATGACCATAAAATAGAAAACCGTCGGAGATCGCCGGCGACGATGACGATTTTGCTCCCAAGTCCAACTCCCAGACAATTTCGGGGTTATCCGACGGTCCCGGGTCGTCGCTAATCCCGGTTCTGAAATAGTTTCCTCGAAATGTCGACCAATTATCCCCGATTTTCGGATCAGCGCAGGCGAGAAAGAGTATAATGCTGATCGAAAAGACCGTTCTAATCATCTGGTGAGCGTCTCCAGCGAGTCGGCGTAAGCCATAATATTCTCGATATCCATTGAGCCGGGGTAGTTGTTAACAAAAACCCTCAATGTGGCGGCGGCATCGGCGGGTCTCTTTAGCCTGTCGGTGAGTATATCGGCGGCGGCCGGGCCGGCCGAGTATCCTTCGGGGGTTTCGGGGTATTTTGAGGCCAGCGTTTTTAGAACTTCGAGCGCGTCCTCCCAAAGTTCACGCTCTATTAAGCTTGCGGCAAGATACGACATCGCACGGGCCACAATATCCCGTCTGGCCGAGTAAACATCCATGAGCCTCCTGTAAACCTTCTCCGCTTCCGCGAGAGCTTCTATCGCGAGCCTGGATTCGCCTATAGACCGGTAATATGCCGCTACATGTAATGGAATCTCCATCCCCCGGCGGGAAACGGGGAAATTGGCGCTTACATAACCGAACTCTCCGAGGGCCCGGGGCCAGTTGTCTTCCATCTGATAGGCTAACGCCTTTAAATAACTTGCCTCGGCTAGAATCTTACGGGGCACTCCGATTAACTTCTCTACCTTCGATACTTCGTCACGGGCCATCGGATATTTTTTGTTGGCGAATAACGAGGCCGCGATACCGAATTGCGCTGACGCTCTTAGGGGGTGTTCAGAATACTCCGCCACAAACTGCCGGTAAGATTTTTCAGCCCCGCCAAAATCAAGAAGATTGTTTCGCTGGATATTGGCGATATTATACAAAACAAGCGGCGGGATTTTCCCCGTTTCGGGATCTTTTACCTGTGAGAGAACCACAACCGCGCTATCGGCGAGCTCGCCTAGTAAAAACGCCGATGCCAGTTTTCCCACCGCGGCGTTTCCCAAAGGGGTACCGTGATGCGAGTTTAATATGCCCCAGTAATAATCGATTGCCCTATTTAACTGATAGTCGAACTGGTTTTCGTTTTCCATATCCCGAAGAATCCTCGCTGCCGTAAGCGGAGAATCCAGAGCGTCGAGGTTCGGGTTTAATTCCGGTTTAGCTGATTCCAGGTAATATTGGGCTACCGCGTTGTATAATAATACGGCCTCGCGAAACCTGTCCTGTTTGAATCGTACCAGGGCCTGCATGAATAAGGCGGTTTGCACCTGGTGAGGTTTGAAACCGTAACGCTCAATCAAACGCTCGAAATCGTCATAAGCGCCGTCGAGATTCTCCCTTTCCATGTTCAACAGCCCCAGGTTATAATACGCCAGCCCCGCCATCTGCCACGATGTCATAAGCGGTTCCGAGGTCTTATCTATTGCTGCGGGATCCTTCGGCGGAGGGGTTATCATTTCAGTTATAGCCGTATACGATTTTTTAAGAATCTCATATTCGGCGGAATCTAATTCTCCGCCGCTTAAGTAGAATTGTTGTTTTTGCCGGTTGGCCAGGTTTATGGCTCGTTCCATCTCGAATTGACGCTGCATCTCGGTGGGCGAGCATGAAATTAGAATAAAGCTTACCAAAACCGAAATTAGTCTGATTGAGTTTTTTCCCGACAATATTCCCCCTTTTTAAATCCTGAATATATTATTGTATCGGAGCTGTATTGGCAAGGTAAATGATCACCGCGGTTTTTTATGTTAATAAAAAAAGCCCCGAGGAGATTCGGGACTTTTTTCATCATCAAACGGTTATCTAAATTAGGTAGGGCGTACGTTAACCGCTTCAGGTCCTTTACGTCCCTCACCCGTCTCGTATTCGACCTTCTGACCTTCTTCGAGGGACCTAAATCCCTCTGCAGTGATGTTTGAATGATGGATAAACAATTCGTCTCCACCATCGTCCGGGATAATGAAACCATATCCCTTCTTGACGTTGAACCACTTCACAGTACCATTTGGCATCTGCATTCTCCTCTGACCCTTAGCATAGGGTACCAAAATTAAATCCCTCGTATGTTAAAATAAGAGAAAGCCCCCAAGGGTTTAAAGGCCGACTCCTTAACCAAACAGAAAAATATCGAAATTGATAGCCGTAGTCAATAATTATTTGCATAATATCAAAAAAAAGACGGGGGCAAAAATGATGCCGAATGGAAACAAATTTGCTTTTATGGCGTTATTATAGTATTCTAAACAAAGGACTGTGGGTTTTAGCCCCCTGCCATTTAGCAGTTTAAAAGATCTCTTTTTGCGGCAGGGCCGCGATAAGATAAAAGGAGGATTTGATGAAAATAGCCGATCGCGAGGATAACGGGATTGTCGTTCTGGAATTGAAGGGGAATATCATGGGTGGCGATGACGAGGCGGTTTTTTACGATAAGCTGCGCGAGCTGATCGAGCAGAATAAGAAAAAGGTCGTTTTGGACCTGGCTAAGGTCGAATGGATAAATTCCAGGGGATTGGGCATCCTGATCTCCGGGCTGACCACCATGCGCAATAACAAGGGTCAACTCAAGATCGCTCGTGTGGCCGAAAAGGTCGAATCGCTTCTGACCATGACCAGGTTGATTACCGTATTCGATTCCTATGATACTGTGGATGAGGCGGTAGCCAGTTTCGCTGGATAAAGTTGATTCGTGATTAATCGGATAAATATTGCGTCGGGAATTTATTCTCGACGCTTTTTTCTTATTTCAGCAACAACATTTTCTTCGTTTCAACATATTTCCCGGCCTGAATGCGATAGAAATACATACCGGAGGATATCTCCGACGCATCCCAGGTAACCTGATGGTATCCGGCTTGCTGTTCTCCTTGAATCAGCGTCTCAACCTTGCGGCCGAGGATATCGAAGATCTCGATTGTGACATCGGAGGAATTGGGAAGGCCGTATTCAATCAGGGTAGACGCGTTGAATGGGTTGGGGTAGTTCTGAGATAATATAAAATCAGTGGGTAAAATCTCAATATCGGTATCCTCGATGTCTAACCGATAATCGTAGCCATAGGTAATGAAGGCGTAATCGTAAAACGGCTCCTCATCGTAAACGTCCGTTATTCCGGGGTAATCCGAATCGTGGTTACCGCTCCATCTGTATCTTTCATCCGGTGACGGCGAAGGTTGACTGCTGGTAACGACAATCCGATACGGTTCACCCGGTACGAGATCAATCGTTTCAGGAAGATTGAACATGATCCAATCGTTTCCGGGAATACCGTTTTCATCTACCGTAGATTCACTCAGAATTTCTCCCGAATCGGTTGTTATCTGAACGATCACGTCGCCCGGGGATCCCTCGCGCCTAATAAATATCTCTACCGCGCTGATATTATCCAAAGTCGGGAAAAACTGCTGCCACCTGACGACCCCCTCATCGAACCAGAACCCCTCAGTAGCTATCATCTGGCTTTGATCTATAATCTCGGGAATCTCAGGGCCGTAATAATAAGCTCCCATATCGACAAAGGTACCGTCGGGATCATAAGGGCTGGACGGATCGCCGGCATCTATACAGGGCGATCCTTGCTGAAGATGAAAATCGCCGTTTTCAGGATCGACAAACATTGGATCGGCGTCGATATTCCCGTGACCGGCCATACCGCCCTGGACGTCGCAATAATCGACAAAAAAGTTGTTAGTCTCTTGAAAGATTTCATTGCCGTCCACCGTCGCGGAATCTGACCATAATATAGAGTTTAAAAGATTCAGATCTGTTGCCCCATCGCAGAAAATCCCGCCGCCGGTTTCTCCCAGATTACGACTCAGAGTACAATTGGTTAACTCCAATCTCGAATCCCAAACGGCGATCCCGCCGCCATTTTCGAGACAGGAATTATCGGCTATGACACAAAGATTCAAATGCACATCCATTGTATTTTTTATAAATATACCGCCACCATCGCCTGTAGCATAATTCCCCGATATGTAATTTTCATGCATATCGGATTGATGAGAATCCCAGAAATAAACTCCGCCACCATCGCCGTCGCTTACATTGTCGCAGATTCGATTATTGGTAATTATTGGCATTGAATCTATAAAATAAGCTCCGCCGCCCCGGTATCCAGCGTGATTATCGATTATGACATTGTCATAAATGTTGCTGTAATAATAATCCTCACCATAAATTCCCCCCCCATTGTATTCGCAGACATTGTTTTTAATTATATTGGAGTAGATTTCTATCGACGAGTTTTGACAATATATTCCGCCCCCGCTGAAAGCAGACCCGTTCTGTACGGTAAATCCCGCGAAAATCGCAGGACTGATATAATCATGATTACTTGAAAAAACGGGACCGGCCGAGTTTCCATCAATTATAGTCGATGAAATATAAGACGTATCGCCGGTAGTTAAAAATAGCGATCCGATGGCTATATTGTTCCCATCACTGACCACGTTCTCAACATAAGTTCCGGGCTGCACAAGCACCGTGTCGCCGTTGGTTGAGGCGTCAATTCCCTCCTGTATCGTGAGGTAATCGTCCGGGACATTAATAATTGTCCCCGATACCGGCAACCACATACCGGCAATAATAACCATTATTAAAACATATGTCCTTTTCATAATTCCTCCCGAAAAGGTTTCTCAGGCCGAAAACCGGCATTAAAGAACTGATTCGATGTAGTCTCGTAAGGTAGACACTATCTATAATTTAAACAATTATATAGCTGTGGGGGTTCCAGAATCAACCTATTTCAGTAGAGAATTAATTCAAGAATGGTGAAGAAACTGTTCACCCCGCATTTGTTTTTTATCCCCCCAATTTGTGAAAGCTATCCCGATTGTAACTTACCGCGCAAAAGGAGCCACGATGTTCGGATTGCCGTTTTTTAAAAAGAAAATTAATATAGAACGAAAACAACCTGTAGAGCTTGCCCAAAGGGCGAGGGCGATTAAACCCCGACATATAAGGCAGAAAGCGGGAACGTCGCTAAAAGGAGAACGCGATAAGATCACATTTCCAGCCGATTATGGTTACCATGAGCGAATAACATTATATCGTTTCTTGCGCGATCAGATCCCGGTAGTCAACGGCGCGGTCTGGACCTGGACACGGCTTTGCTCCAGCCCCATGGAGTTTTCCTCATCGTCGGGAAAAACTGAAAACGAAAGCAGTACATTGAAATCGGCTATCGAGAAAATCAACCGCAAACTCGCGCCGAACCCTTATTACAAATCTGGCGGATTGGAACGTCTTTCCGATCTATTCTTCAGCTCTCTTTTCACCGACGGCGCTTTCGCGGGGACAGTCGAGGTCGGCAAAGATGGTGATGTGATCGGCTTTCAGCCGGTCGATGTTCGCAACCTGACATTCGAATATGATAGCGACCGTAACGAACCGGCTATGCGCGGATTGAAGATTTACTATGAGACGCCGGAGGGGAAACGTCTTTTAGATCCGGAGAATTTCATTTACATCCCGCTGGATGACGATTCCATCGATCCTCGCGGTAAAAGCATCCTGCAGTCTATCGGTTTTGTCAGCAGGCTCGAGCAGAAGCTTCTCGACGATATGCAGAAATCTCAGGAGAAGGCGGGGTATAATCGTATCCACGTATTAATCAACAAACCGGAACGCCGCATGGGGGAAGGCGAAAACGATTTTTTGGATCGAGCGAATAACTATTTTGACGATACTGTCGGTCTCTTCTCCGGTATAAAACCGGCGGATTCGGTGGTCACATGGGACGATATCGAACTTAAAACAGTCGGCCCCGCGACCGGTGGAGCGACAGTAACACATTCATGGTATCTATCCCATCGCGCGGTGGTCGAGGATGTTTGCGCCGGAGTCCATCTCGATCCCTTCATGCTCGGATATTCCTTCGGTAATACGCAAAGCTGGGCGAAATTTAAATTCGAACTGGTTTTGCGGCAGGTCGTCTCGGTACAGAGGTTGGCGATAAGGTTTTTCGAATGGCTGATAAATAAGTATCTCGCTTCATCCGGTTACGATATAGCGACACAGGTAAAATTCAATAACGAGAGCATCGATAGCGCGCTGGAGCGATATCAGGCGCGTCACGAGGAAGCCCGACGGGTTATCGAGCTTTACAAATCGGAACTGATCTCCCGCGAGGAAGCCCGGGGGCGGATTTTCGGCCTGGAGGAGAAGTAAGATGACTGTATCACCATGCAAAATCTGCGATTCCCCTTTGCGAACTGAAATCGAGAGCAAAGATTCCGCCTGGAAAGCGGATCAGACTATCAAATGGGCCAGGGAAAAGGGAGTCCGTGTGAACAGGACGATACTTGCCCGTCATAGAGCCGAACATTTGGAGAAAACCGAACCCAAAAAAACATCGGAACCGCGCGGTCAGGGCAAAAAGAATATCGCGCCGCTCAAATCGACAAGAATAAATGACGGGATGGTCGATGATCTCGTTTTTCTCGACGCTATCAAAGAGCGAGCGTATGAAAAGCTCCTGGCGGGTGAATTCGATCTGAAAATAGAATCGGCGTTCAAGGCAATCGAGATAAAACACAAGCTATCAGACGAGTCTTCCAATGAAAAACTGCTTTTGGAAATCCTCTCCGAGATCAGAGCTGACGAACTGAAAAGGATCGGGCGAAAGCAGCCGTTACTTACCGAATCCGCGTAAAAACGATCTTAAATGACAGATGATTCATATTCCGAGTTGCCTCGAAGCTGGCGTCGGGCGATAAAAGACCCGGTTTATTTTGCCAGAACGTTTTTAAATCTCGATCCTCATCCGGGGCAGGTTCGCTGGCTTACCGGTTCGACCGGCTCGGAAAACGCGTTGATAACTGGCAACCGCTGGGGGAAATCGCAGATTCAGGCGGTCAAACTACTGCATCGCGCCCTGTTCCAGATCCGGCCGCCGTCACGCGATATCATCGGCTATTATCGCGCCGCCAATGTCTCCATCACCCAGGACCAGGCTGGAATAATCTTCGCCAAAATGGTTCAATTGATCAGCCGCTCGAAACCGTTAAAAGCGTTATTGAAAAGTATAAGGCAGACGCCGTTTCCGCATATCGTCTTAAAAAACGGTTCGGAGATCTGGGCGCGTTCCACTCAAAACAGGGGAGAATATCTCCTCGGCCACGATTTCGATTATATCAATTTCGACGAGGCCGCGTATGAGCCGTACGGAGAATGGGTAGTCGATGGTGTTATCAAGCTCAGGTTAGCCGATCGAAACGGCGTCCTCGATTACTCGTCGACCCCTAACGGTCTGAATTGGTTTTTCAAACGATGTGAGAGGATCAGGCGGGATAATCAAGGCTTGGTTAAGCATGGTTCCACCTTTGAAAATCCACACCTATCCAGACCTTACCTCGATGATTTAAAAAAGGGCTTATCCGAATCGAGGATAGCTCAGCATCTCCACGGACAGTTCACGTCGTTTGAAGGGCGATTGTTTCCGGAGGAAATTATCAGCCGGTGCCTGCTGGCGGATACGTCTGATTCGAAATTCAGATTCAGGCCAGAAGGCTTTCATATCCACGGTTGGGATCTGGCCCGCAAGATGACCCATACGGTTGGGATTACAATCGACGCTACTAAAAGACCGTTTAGAGTAATCGAGATCGCCCGCATGCAGAGGGAGTGGCCGGTTACGATTCAGGCGATCAAAGACCGTCATAAAAGATACGGGGGCGTCACTATTATCGATTCCACCGGCCTCGGTGATGTTGTTCTTTCGGAGCTCGACGATATCGGGGCTGTCGGATTCAATTTCGGCGGCGGCAACCGCGATCTGCTATTGGCTAATTTCGAGCGTGCGATATTCGCCGGCGATATTGTCTGGCCGCATGTGGAGATTCCGGACGGCTGTTCGTACTGGAGTCTTACCGATGAGATCCGGGCGATGGATCAATCGTATATCAATGTCGGCGACGGTGTATGCGCGTTGGCGTTGGCGCTATGGCAGGTGCGGGAACGCGACAGCCAGGCTCCGTTCTTGAGATCGTCGGTGGGAAAATTCCAATAAAAAAAGGCCGGCCTCAAGGAGGGAGGGAAAGACCGGCCTTAGTCGGCTCGCCTTGGCAGGCTCGCCCTTCGAGACGATAAAATCGCCTCGACACAACTGCTACCCCGCCATATGCGGGGCCATCAGGAGGGAGCACGCTAATCAATACTCGTATGTTATTTGCGCAATAAACGTGCCCGCGATATTATTAAATCAAATTCCTGTTATTGTGTTGAAAATCAACGTGTTGACGTAATTTTCAAGCGATGAAAAGAAGGAATTCCTCCCTGAACATCATCATATTTTTATCAAAATAGTGAAGTTTTCTGCATCTTTATTACAATCGAACCCAACGGCGATCGGATCAAATATCGTTCAATTATCATTTGCTTTAAAAAACGCCATAAGATGAAAACCGGAGGGATCTTGGATAAACTAAAAGAAATTCTAATAGAAAAACTATCGGTCCGGAAGCCTGAGGGAAGGCTTGAATTCTTAATCGATCGTATCAACCGGACTATCAAGCCGCCTAAAGAAGCGACACAGGAAAATGTCAATATCAGGGTGATGTATATAGTCAACGACCGTGTAAATTCTCACGGCGGACGATTCAAACGCGCCGATTTATTAAAACTATGTAGCCTGATAGTCGATACGCCGGTGTTGATAGGACATAACCGCGCCGGGGAGCCGCTGGCCCGGAATTTCCACGCCGAACTCGAACAGAGAGAGGGCGCTATCTGGTTGAAAAGTTATTTTTACTGGCCCAGGGTGCCCGAAAATGAACGTGATACATTATTGGAGAAAATTGACTCCGGTATTTTAAAAGAATGCTCTATCTCGTTTATATATACTTTTCCCGAATGCTCCGAATGCGGTCGCGATATGAGATCCTGCCCCCATGAAATCGGCGATGGTAAGGCAGGCGATAATGATTCGATAACCCATTTCATCTATAACGGTATCAGCCAGGTACTGGAAACGTCGCTGGTCTACAAAGGTTCGGTCAAGGGCACCTTCTTATCCGATAAACTCGCGGATTATCCAATTGATGAAATCAAAATCGCTTTCAACGGAAAACAGCTCTGCCTGTCGATCGATAATCGACGGGGTAAATTATCCGCTATTGAAATTATCGATACGGGAATTTCCTCAAAAACAAAACCGAAGCTCCTGGAGAGTCCGGACGATATGCGCGTCTCACTTGCCGGATATAATAGTAGCACTTACCTGTTGGTCAAAGCGAATTAATCGAAAGGCGTTTGGATTGAATTCGAGGGAATCGATGGCCAGGTTTTTGATAACGTTCTGCGTCACAGTCGTTGCCGCGATATCGGGCTATTTCACCGCTTATGTTGGATTGAGGGTGGAGTTGGCCGGTAAGGCTGAGGAACGTTATGTAGCCGCGATGGATATCCGCCTGTCGCGCCTCGAGGCTACCATAAACGAACGGTTCGCCACCAGGGAGGATCTTTCGGAATTTAAAAGGGAGGTCGTCACCAAACTGACCGCTATCGAGATACTGCTTTCGGGCAACGGCCTTCGGTCATTATCGGCAAAGAACAGATAGAAATCAAAAGCAGGAGGATAAATTGAATTTAAACGCCGCCATTGAGAAAATCAATACAATTAAATCCCGGATCGATACGGCTTTCGAAAAAGGGGAGATCGATTTCGATCGGATAAACTCCGATCTCGAAACGCTTAAGGGCGATCTCAAATTGATAATGAAACGGGACGAAAAAACCGGTCGGGAATATATGCCCGGAGAATTTATCCCGCGTCAACCGTTCAAAATTAACGATTTCAGATAAATAATCAAAGGAGAACAAATGACTGTACGTGTTCAAGACCTGCAAACTGTCGGATTTCAGACTGCCACCTTCAAGGTGCATCAGACCACAGGGTCTGATGATCTTGTCGACGCCGATATTGGTAAGGCTCTCACTATTCTCGACGATTACGAAGTCGGCCCCGGCGCTGACGGCGATGTTTTAATCGGACAACTGATCAGCTTATCTTTGACCGCTGCTGAAG
>JAZGHS010000026.1:0-33211 GCA_036481315.1 Candidatus Zixiibacteriota bacterium
CGAATCTCGAGACAAGTTGAGGTGTTAACGATATCTCCGGAGCCAGGACCAGAACAGATCTACCGGTATCCAACGCACGTTTAGCCGCTTCGATATAGACTTGGGTTTTTCCGGACGATGTCACGCCGTATAACAGAAAACCGTTATATTCCTTCCGGTCAATCGATTCTTCCATCCGTTTCAACGCGGCTCTCTGCCAGAGGGTCAATTCTAATACGTTTTCCGCAACCAGAGATTCCAACCGTCCGATATCGTACTCTTTATTCTTGTATTCATATTCGATCAGCCCTTTCCTATGAAGGGTAGCGGCCGACGATGCCGAGAATCCGAGATCGGTTAAAGAGGCAACACTAATTCCAATATCCGATTTGAGCAGGGCGCCTAACAACGCCCTCGATTTAGGGCTTAAATTAAGATCATCGGGAATTTCATCGATTACCGTTTTTATCCATTTCTGTTTCGATCCCCGTTCGGATTTGATCGCGAATGGAGACAGGCTTATAACCCCGGCGCGGACGAGCGTATCGACAACCTTTTTATCAACTCCCTTGAATCTTTGAATATCCTTAAGTGATATTCTTCCGGGGTTATCTTTGATTCGGGTAAGGAACTCCTCGATCTCGGGGGAATTCTTCCCCTGGATATTATCTTTTCCCGGGTAAATATAGATATTCTTGCGCTGTAGGGTTCCGGGAGGCAATGCAGATTTTAAAACTATCCCCGGTGTCGTACCATATCTACCGGCGGTATATTCTATAAGCTTGAAAAGATCCTCGGGTATGGAGAGATCGGGATCTCCCAGACCGCTAATATCCTTTATTGCCGAGGTGATTCGCCCGGGATTATCGGTGGTTTTTAAGACTACACCGGCCGCCGGGTGGTTACCCAACGGCGCGGTGACAATCATCCCTCGTTTCACAATCCCGGATAGATCGGATGAGATCTTATAGGTAAAAAATTTCTCGTATGGAATCGGAAAAGCGATTTGAACGTATTTTGGCATTTAGGCTCCAAATAAATACGGGCAGTTCTCCCGTTACCAGGAAGGTGAACTGCCCGTTACTCGATTCGAGGTATCTATTCGCCTTTACATTCTTCGAATTTCTTTTGAGCGTCCAGAGCCTGGCTTCTCATTCCCTTCTGTAGTAACGCCTGGCTGTAGAGATCCCAGCCTACGCATTCGTCGGGGAAATCCTGCGTAAATGTTTCGAGGTTCGTAACGGCCTCGTCGAACTTCTTTAGAGAAAGTAACGCGACATTCAGATTAATATGAGCGCTTATATCCTCAGGACAGAGTTCCACCGCCCTCGAAAAAGCGTTTAGAGCCTCGTCGTTATTTTTTATCTGTTGAAAATACAACACTCCGAGGTTAAACCAGAGATCGCAATTATCCGATTCATTCTCGAGGGCCGTATTGTAGTAATTTACGGCGGTTTCGTAATCGCCTTTTAGGCTGGCGATCGTTCCCTTGTTTATAATCGCGATAACATTCCCCGACTCCTTTTCGAGAATTATCGTATATATTCCATCGGCTTCATCGTATTTCCCGACATTGAAACAATAATTCGCGAAATTCTCCAGCACCGGGATTTTCTCAGGCTCCAGCCTATAAGCTTCTTTAAAACTCGAATACGCGCAAGCGGAATCCTCGAGATTCTGACAAGCCACACCGAGATTAATATGAGCGGCGTAGTTATCGGGCATGAGACCAATAGCCGTCTCGAATTCGCCCCTGGCTTTCTCGTAGTTGCCGTTTTTGGTATTGGTATTGCCCGATTCGAAAAGTTCTTTCCATGTGCCCTCTCTCAGGTCGTGGATCTTCTTCGCGCCCTTAACATAAAGGGTATCGGCGGCGTTGAGATGAGAAACCATGGCCGCGTAATCGTCCTTTTCTTTATAACACCTGGCAATAAGGTAATGAACCTCGCCATCGTTGGGCGTTTGTTCCAACGCCAGCTTAAAATCCCCTATGGCCTTATCCCATCTCTTCGAACCCATCGCTATTTTGCCCGATGTTGTGAACTTATTAGCGCACCCGGTCAAAACCACGGCGAGCACCAGCAAAAAGATTAACATTACCAGCTTGTTTTTACTCATTCTTCCTCCAGATCAATACTCTATCGTATAAGTTAACTTGCTCTCATCATTGGATTTAACCGATACCGGGAATTCCACCTTGTACGCGCTTACCTTTTTGAATTCGATATTCGATTTGAGTATATGCCACTCGCGCCAGCCCAGCGTCGGCTCTACCACGGTCACGACTACATCATCGTCTTTGTGGTTTCTCAAAGTAATCTCATAGGTTGCTCGGTAGTGATCCGCGCCGAGATCAATATGGTCGGTTTTCTTCCGTTCGCAGACGATATCGAATGCCTCGCCCAACATAACTCTTATCTTTTCGTTTTTAGGCGTATGATCGATTCGATCCTCGCCTACAAACTGCAGAGCACCATCTTTATCGGCTTTGTAAACCCGAAGTTTCCCCTTGGGCAAAGGCATTCCCAAACCATGTTTCTCAGAATTGACAAATTCGAGGTTTACCTTGACCTTCGGCTTATCGTCCTGCCCCCTGTTCCAATACTGGTACGGGCGTCCCTCCACTATATATACTTTTGTTGCCGACGTTTTAGTTTCAGGGAACAGCGATAACTGCTTGATCTCGTTATCGGCCACGGTCGACGTACGGGTCAGAGTATACAAATGATATTCGAAAAACGCTTCCTCCTGGAATGGCACGGCCTTATCGGCTTTATAATTCATGGCACCGGATCGGGCCATTACAACCGGTTTATCGACACGATGGACTTTTCCGGCAACCAGTTTCAACGCAGCATCTTTGTAGGTCATGCCGCTTTTATTGTCGATGGAAACCCATCCCGAAAGATCGAGATTTTTATCGTCCTGATCGACAACTGCCACATACTCGGCGTGCCAGTTTATACCATCGGTTAAATAGCTTACCTCGCAGGCCGATTTTTGCTTTGATTCAGATTCCGTCAACCAGACCAGGGTCGGTTTTAATATCAAACCCTCGGGCAGAGATCCGAACCGGTAATCGACAATCTCCTCGGCGTTGGTGATAGTAATCTCCCCGGAACCGCTTTTTAAAATAACGAATTTTCCGTCGAACGATAGCAGGGAGCCGCGATGCAGTTCCCCCCCCTTGGTGACGACTCCGATTTCGGACCCGAGATAACGCTGCATCATCTTCTGGGTATTTACCAGGTCGTACTGGAAATTCTGCTCTAAAACCGCTATGCCGGATTCCTTCGGGCTTATGTGCACCGATGTCGGATCGATCCTGGCGGCGACATCGTCAAACCTGATTTCGCCGATCCCTTTTCTGAACTCCAGCGTCCTGGTTTGTTTTACAAGACCGAAATTATCGTTATAGATGGTTATGGCGATATCGTCGGCCGAGGTCAGGGACGCTCCCAGCATCAGAATCAAGATTGTCAAAATAGATCTTTTCATAACTCCCTCCGGGTTAAGACGTTCATAAATAGATACGCCCCAACCTCCGAACGTATTCCAACATATTTCAAAAGATAACACCCGGCAAGCGTTTTTTTTTGTACCATATAATTAGTTTATTACCGGTTAGACCGTTATCCTCGAATTTACCATCCCGAAAGCATCTCGAGGTTCTTGTTGAGTTTAGTAATGCTGTTTTCGGCCTGATCGTACTTTTCCTTCTCGGCCTCGATAACGTCCTCAGGCGCGCGTTCCAGAAAATCCTTGTTGGCCAGCTTCTTTTTGACCCTCTTTAAAAACGATTTCTTTTTGGCCAGCTCTTTTTCAAGTCTGATTCTCTCATTTTCGAGGTCTATCAAACCCTCGAGAGGAATATATATTTCTCCAATAGCAACCACTCCGGACGCTGAAAGGGGCGGCTTTTTCAGATCCTCGCCGATCGTAAGCTCTTTTACCCGGCCAAGATTGACAATTTGAATCTCGAGTTCTTTTAGGATCTCCGCCGCTTTTTTATCGGAAGTCTTTATCAAAACGTCTGCCTTTTTCCCGGGCGGGACATCCATCTCCGATCTGATTGTTCTTATGGCGCTAATAATATTCTGCACAAGCTCGAAATCCTTCTCGAGCTTATCGTTGATAAATTTGATTTTCGGTTCTGGCCAGCCGAGATCGTTTAAAAAATCCGATTCCTTGACTTTCGGGAAAAGATGATAAATCTCCTCGGTGACGAATGGCATGAAAGGGTGAAGCAATCTCATAATCTCGATAAGAACAAAACCGGAAACCGCCCGAGCCTGGTTTTTAACTTCCTCCGAGGCGTCCTTACCCAGACGGGTCTTGATCATCTCGAGGTACCAATCGCAGAAATCCTTCCAGATGAAATCGTAGGCGACTTTGGCCGCGGTATTAAAACGGAAACCGGAAAGATAATTATTCACCTGCCCTATCGTTTTTGCCAGCCTCGAGAGTATCCAGATATCGGGTAGATCCAGATCCGATAATTCCGGATCGAGTTCGTATTTCGGCTCGAATCCATCAAAATTAGAGATAACCAACCTTGACGCGTTCCAGATTTTATTGGCAAAATTACGTCCCTGCTCGAAACTTTTCTCCGAGATATACGGATCCTGCCCCTCGGGAGTGGCCAGAACCAGCGATATGCGCATGGCGTCGGCGCCGTATTTATCAATTATCTCGATCGGGTCGATACCGTTCCCCTTCGATTTCGACATTTTCTCGCCGTTAGCGTCGCGGACCGTCCCGTGAATATAGACATGGGAAAAGGGAATCTTGCCGGTAAACTCAGATGACGCCATCACCATTCTGGCGACCCAGAGATAGATAATTTCCGATGCCGTAAACAGCGACTTCGTGGGGAAAAACTTATTCAATTCAGGTGTCTTCTCCGGCCAGCCGAATGTCGAAAACGGCCAGAGCCATGACGAGAACCAGGTATCCAGAACATCGGGATCCTGTTCTATTTTCGACGATCCGCATTTAGAGCAGGATTTCGGTATCTCCCGGGCAACCATAATTTCGGCGCAATCTTTGCAATGGTAGACCGGAATCCGATGACCCCACCACAATTGACGGGATATACACCAGTCGCGAATATTTTCGAGCCAATAAAGATATGTTTTCGACCAGTGATCGGGATGGAATTTCAATTCGCCGCTTTTAATCGCTTCTATGGCCGGTTCGGCCAATGGCTCCATCCTCACAAACCACTGGACGGATAAATATGGCTCGACAACCGTATTGCATCGATAACAGGTCGAAACCGAAAGCTTATAATCTTCGACTTTATCGAGACACCCCCGTTGTTTTAACTCCTCTACGAGGCTTCTTCGGGCGTCGTAACGATCCATTCCGGCGAATTTGCCGGCGTTGTCATTAAGGGTGCCGTCGTTGTTGAGAATATTAAGCTTCTCCAGACCGTGTCGATCGCCGATCTCGAAATCATTAACGTCGTGAGCCGGGGTGATCTTAACCGCCCCGGTACCGAATTCCATATCCACATAATCGTCGGCGATAATAGGAAGCTCTCGATCGAGGATAGGCAGGATAGCCGATTTGCCGACCAATTTTTTAAACCGCTTATCTTTGGGGTTCACCGCTATTGCGGTGTCGCCCAGCATCGTCTCCGGACGAGTCGTGGCTACCGTCAGGTATTCATCGGAGCCTTTGAGCTTATATTTTATATACCAGAGATGGGAATCGATATCCTCGCGCTCGAGCTCGTCATCAGAAAGCGACGTTAAACATCGGGGGCACCAATTTACAAGACGATTGCCTCGGTAGATAAGGTCTTTCTCGTATAGATGAATGAAAACCTCTAAAACCGCCTTGGAAAGGCCGTCGTCCATTGTAAACCGGGTCCGCTCCCAGTCGCAACTGCATCCCATACGACGAAGCTGATTTATTATGCGTTCGAATTTATCTTCTTTCCAAGCCCAAACTTTCTTTAAAAATTTGTCTCGTCCGAGTTGCTGACGAGTTTTGCCTTCTTTAATGAGGTTCTTTTCAACAACTACCTGGGTGGCGATTCCAGCATGATCGACTCCCGGCATCCATTCGGCCTCATAATTCATGGACCGCCGCCAACGGATCAGGATATCCTGCAGGGTATTATTCAGAGCGTGACCCAGATGCAAAACGTCAGTTACGTTGGGAGGCGGAATAACAATAGTATATGGTCTCTTTTCCGAATCGACCGAGCCATGAAACATACCCGATTCAACCCAGCGTTGATACCAGACCTCCTCGGCCTTGTGGGGCTCATAAGCTTTTGGGATCTCTTTGAGCATAACTAAAACCCGCTTAGATTCTCTCCTCGTTTAAAAAGAAAAACGGGATCATTCCCGTTGCCATAATATAGTCTATCGGAGTAAATAATTCCACCTTAATTTTCGCTTCCAGAACTAAAACGGTATAATCCACCAACTTCCAAAACGTGAAATTTAGCCTGAATCCGGCTTAAAACAAGCGATTTTTCAATAGATCACCATATTAAGATCGTATTTAATCCCATTGGCAAACTCGCCCCAAATCGAAATACGGAACCGCCTTAACACAAACACACGGATTATCCTCTCTTGCGAATTTCTTTCATTTATGGCATAATAGGGTCGAGGAGAAAAGTGGCGATGAGTTCAGACGACATCAAGAGACGTGATTTCATTAAGCTAACCGGCAAAGCGACAATCCTGACCGCGGTGATGGGAGGCGGCGGATATCTGCTTTCGAAAAACGAATATTCTCCATCACAAACTCGTATACTTTCAGCCGACGGCGACCGGGGCATACAAGCCGATGACTCTCTCCCCGATCTGGCCTCGGTAAAAGGGAAAAACCATTACGATGCCGCGCTGACCGCGATCGGACTTATAGGAGGTATAGAGAGGTTCATTTCGAAGGGCGATATCGTAACCATAAAACCGAATATAGGATGGGACAGGACACCGGAGCAGGGCGCTAATACCAACCCGGTTTTGGTGAAAACGGTCGCGGAATTGTGTTTCGATGCCGGAGCGAAAAAAGTGATCGTCACCGACGTTCCCTGCAACGACGCGCGCCGGACTTTCGCCCGATCCGGAATCCAGGAAATGGCGGGTGGGACCGGCGCCGAAATCATCCTGCCTGAGGATCGTTTCTATGTCCGTGCCGATCTGGGCGGAGAAATCCTCGGCGTATGGCCTGTAATTCGCCAATTTTTAGAGACCGATAAGCTTATCAATATGCCGGTTGTTAAACATCACAGCCTCTCCCTGGCCACCATCGGTATGAAGAACTGGTACGGCGTAATGGGAGGGCCCCGCAATCGCCTGCATCAACAAATCGATACCTCGATCGCCGATCTCGCCGATTTTTTCAGGCCGACACTTGTTATCGTGGACGCTACCAGGGTGATGATCCGTAACGGACCCGTAGGCGGTCGTTTATCCGATGTCGAAATTCATGATACCGTAATCGCCTCCACCGACCAGGTGGCCGCGGATTCGTACTGCTGCGGATTTCTCGGATTGTCTCCGGCTGAATTGAAATACATAGCTCTCACAGAATCGAGAGGCCTCGGAAAATCATCCGGCTATACCATTATCGAAAAGGAATTAGCCTGATATGGCAACAATACCTTCGTCATTTAGAGGTATCCATGGAGCCCGTCAACTGCGCAGGTTTTTCCAGGCCTTTTTTTTGGTTACGTTTATCGTTTTAATATACCTCACCGAGTTTTCGTTTACATCGGCGAAAAACCCCGGGGAAACAATCACCCCCTCCCCCTGGCTTAATCTCTTTTTCAATATAGATCCGCTATCCGGTTTCGCCACGGGGCTGGCTTCTTGGCTTATTTACGGCAGCCTTCTTCTCGGATTGATCGTTTTAATCGGTACGATTTTTTTCGGTCGATTCTTCTGTGGCTGGATCTGCCCTTTGGGTACTCTCAATCAGCTTTTCTCGAGTTTCAAATCCGAAAGAAAAAACAGGCTCGGGAGAAACCTGGTCGAATCGAATAAATATCATCGTTACCAGGCATGGAAATACTATATCCTGATCGGTCTTATAACTCTTGGTTTATTCGGTTCCGTACAAATAGGATTATTCGATCCCATAACGATAGCGGCAAGATCGTTCGGGTTAGTTCTTATTCCTGCGCTCAACCTTGCTCTAACCGGAATCGCGACTTTCTTATCCGATTCATCTGTCGGGATGATAAGCATTATCGGCAAGGGTATGTTTGTAATAGCTTCCGGTACTCTGATTTATTTTAAACAACCTTATTTTCAGGGGATTTTCTGGCTGACCACGATTTTTATCGCGATTTTAGTCGCCAACAGGATATTCACCAGATTCTGGTGCCGCGGCATTTGCCCCCTGGGGGCATTTCTTGGTATTATGAGCCGCTATTCTTTATTCGGGCTAAAGAAAAACAATAAGTGTACCGATTGCAATCTCTGTCTGTATCATTGTCAGGGCGGCGACAATCCCCACTTCAAGGTCCCTCATCGACGAAGTGAATGCCATTTATGCCTGAACTGCCAGGCCGCCTGCGGAGATAACGCGCTTTCCTTCGGCTTCCAATCAAACAAAAATTACAACGCTCTCCCTGATCTAACCCGACGTCGAACGATTGTCGCAGGTATCGCCGGGTTGGCTGTTTTTCCGATCATCAGGAGCGACGATAAATTCGCAAAAGAGCATCCCTTCATCCGTCCCCCCGGATCGTTGATGGAGAAGGATTTTCTCAAACGATGTATCCGATGCGGGCAGTGTATGAAAATCTGCCCCACCAACGCTCTTCAACCAGCGTTACTTGAATCGGGCTGGGAGGGGATATTTACACCTGTTCTGGCGGCGCAAATCGGGTATTGCGAACATCATTGTACTCTCTGCGGGCATATCTGTCCTACCGGAGCCATATCGAAACTCGAATCTGATACCAAATTCGGAAGCGGCGAATCACCGCCGGTCAGAATCGGCGCGGCGTTTTTCGATAAGGGCCGATGTCTGCCCTGGGCATCGGGAACAACGTGCATAGTCTGCGAGGAATGGTGCCCGACATCGCCCAAAGCGATCTGGCTCGAGGAAAGCGAGGTTGTCGATCGCGACGGTAATTTAAAAAAAGTTAAACTCCCTCAGATGGATATAGAAAAATGTACCGGATGCGGAGCGTGTGAATACGCCTGCCCGATCAGTGGCAGTCCGGGAATTTACGTAACCTCCGTCAATGAGACGCGCGATCCCGATAGATCCCTGCTGTTGCGAAAACGCAAATAACAAAAGCCCCCGTCGAGACGGGGGTTTTGTGGACGCAAAAAAGATGGTGCCTTAGGATTCCGGTGTTAGATAAAAAAGGGTTCGATAAATGGGCGGGAAATTATGACGAGAGTATAATTCCCTGTCTAAATGCTTTTCCATTCGATGGCTATTATGACGTATTATCCGCGGTAATTTCATTGAGCGATCCCGAAGAAGGTTTACGAATACTGGATGTGGGAATCGGCACCGGCCTTCTCTCGGAGGAATTGCGTAAGAGCGGTTGTATTATCCACGGGATAGATTTTTCAGAAAAAATGCTCGAAAAGGCAAGGATCAGGATTTCCGATGGTATTTTTGAAATTGTCGACGTGTCAATAGACCATTTCGGAAAATTCAATAATAACCGATATGATCGAATCATCACCTCCTATTTCTTTCATCATCTCAACCCTCATCAACAAACGTCGTTCGTAAAAAGATCGCTGAAAGAAAATCTTCTCCCGGATGGAAAACTAATTATCGCGGACATAGGATTCGAAAATGAAAGCGACTACGAGGCCGCGCGCGTCAAATTTCAGGACGGCTGGGAAGACGATGAATTTTACTTATGCGGTGAATCCATCGTCTATAACCTCCAGACTGAAAAAATAAAGGCTCAATACATACAAATCAGCTGTTGCGCTGGAATATTGGTATGTACGTTTAAACCGGACTATGAGAACCATCGATAGATCCTTCTAATGAATTCGATTATAACCGGACTCAGATAACGCTTCTGGAATGAATCCATACTTACATTTCAAATCGCTCGTGAAACAATAACAAAAGCCCCCGTCGAAACGGGGGCTTTACCATACATCAGAACCCAAACACCAAAAGACCATCTGATCAAATATACGATAGTTTGTGATGATAATCACAACCAACCGCGATTTTAATCGCCAATAAATAAAATACAATGAGCCGTTATTGTCAAGAAGAATATGAAAGATAGGCACTTATGTGGATCGGGAATTACCACGTTTGCCGAAAACGAGCCGAATAGAGACATTAGAAAATGTGATGATTTAACCATCTTAATATAAGCATAAAAAAAGGGTTTCCGATTGGAAACCCCCTTTTGACTCACACGTCGTCTAAATGATCGGGTGTTCAATAATTTACAATTCGATAATATAGCAGGAAATTCCCTTTTGTTCCAATTTCCGCTGTGCCTTCTCTGCCTTTTTCATACTCTTCTCGATTTTCACGACCACCCAATACAGGTCATCACTCCGCTGTATAAGTTTGGCGGAGATATCGAATTTCTCGAGAGTCTTAATATGCTTTACCGCCGAATCCTCATCGCTGTATTTGGCAGCGCAAACGTAGTATTTGCTCTTCTCGTTCTTCGATTCCGATTGTTGAGGAACCGTAACTATATCATTCTGAGGCGCTTCTAACGTCACGTATCGACTCACTGTTTCCCTGGGTTCGCCTAATCTGAAAACGAATGAAAATTGATGGGTTCCGCCGAACATACTGTTCACGTTATAAGCGTAATCCAGACTATGGGTCGACAGGTTCAAGCCTCCACCGAACGATATACCGCTCTTATCGGCGTAAGCCTGTTGAGAGTCGTACCCGGTTCTCAATACCAGCATGTTCGCGTATGAATACTCCATACCTGCCTTGAAGGCGTATCCACCAGTAAGAGGCGCCGACATACCAGCCATCATTGTGATACCGTTATCGAACGGGAAAAAAGATACGCCGGCGTTTACTGTGGTCGGCAATGGCGACGACGATGATACGTATTTCATCTCCGGACCGAAATTCATTATCGATAAACCGGTGAGGAATCGTCCCGTATTATACTGCAAACCGAAATCCCCGGCGAAACCTCGCGTTTCCACATCGTCGAGCTTCTCGGCCAGCGTCTTAAATCCAACCCCCAACGACAATCCCGGTGTTATAAAACGACCATAGGATAATGTGGCCGAGAGATCATAAGCGTTTACACCACCGATAGGATCGTTAGCCGCGGAATAGCCGTCGATCTGACCGTACGATAAATACGAAAACGAAATCCCGAATCCGCCTTTTCCGCCAACGGGTGACGCGAATCCGATATACTCATACCGTAAATCCTGAAACCATTCCGAATGCATACCGGCGATCTGCATATTTTCCGCGCTGGCCAAACCGGCCGGATTATAATAAGCCGCTGCCGGACCATCGGAAACAGCCGAAAGCGCTCCCCCTGTTGCTGACGATCTGGCGCTTACTCCTATATTAAGAAAATTAAATACCGATGTTCCGGGGCCGTTCCCTGCATTCGCCACAGAAAGCGCTACCGCGGTGATTATCGAAATTATCGAGATTTTCAAGATCAGGTTTTTCACATCATCCTCCTTAGTTGTCATCGGCATTTTAGAGGGCAAATAGCATGCCCGGGAAAAGAATAAATCGGATCTTCGTAAACTGTTGCTAGTCAAGTGTTAACGATGCGTTACAAATGGATCTTCGAACGGAACCTCGAAATACAATGTTCCGACTTTTAACAGAAATCTGTTTGGTAGACTCCTGATCGAACGGCCGAATAGCCTACGTCACAAAAATATCACTCTAAAGCGTTGCTAATAGCCGGGATAAAATAGCCCGCCCGTGGCTATGAGGATTTGTTCAAAACCGGGGCAGTATTAGCTACATTGACCATTTCAATATGAAACAGTATGGGGGATTTCATAGAGGTATAGGTATCAGCGAAGTTTCCTGGCCAGTAGATGTAAAAACAAGCCGACATCGGTTACGATCCCCACCGCCTGCGCGGAGCCTCGGTCGGCGAGCTTGGTCACCACCGACGGATTTATATCCACACAAATAGTCCGCACCCTCGAAGGCAACATATTACCGGTGGCGATAGAGTGAAGCATACTCGATAGCATCAATACGATATCGGCGTCTTTGATGAGCTTCGAATAGGCCGCCTGCGCCGCGACCATATCGTTGATCGTCTCCGGCAGAGGACCGTCGTCGCGTAACGAACCGGCCAGCACGTAAGGCACTTTCGATTTATGAAGTTGGTACATTATTCCGCTTTTCAACGCTCTTTTGCCGATCATATTTTTAATACCGCCGTATTTGAAAACCGCGTTGATCGCCCGCATGTGGTTCTTATGCCCTTCCTCCACCGGTTTTCCGGTTTTGGTATCCACTCCCAGCGACGTTCCGAACAGCGCCTGTTCTATATCGTGCACGGCTATCGCGTTTCCTGAAAGCAGGCCCTGGATATATCCACCCTTGATTATAGAACAGAGTGATTCCGAACCACCCGTATGCACAACCACCGGCCCAGCCACCACAATCGTCTTATATTTCTTCGATTTCAGCATCGAGGCGACCTCGCCCACGGCCAGCTCGACTTTTTTCTCGGAGGAAACGTCGCCCGACATAAACTCGAATACCGACCTTCCTCTTTCTTTGAATTCGGGCAATACCCTGATGCCGGATAAGCCGACTACAACTTTCATACCCTTTTTCAAATCGCGGATTTTCGCACACCGCGCTTTGTTGCCCTGGGCAACGATTACAGCGTCCATGCGTTGATCTTTAACCTGAATCCAGCGCCCGTTAAGACGAATTTCCGTTTTATGATTGGTCGATGAATAGAAATCGTCAGGGGCACAGGAGTTTTTCGGGGCAGATTTTGTGGTGATCGGCGAATCCTCTCGTATCACGCAACCGTGCAAATGAAGCTGGGAGATGATATGCTCTAAGAGCATCGGTGTTGATGCCGCGACCTCGATTATGGTTTTTGTCGGTTCGGTGTTGGTATGTCCCATCTCGAACGATTTGATATCGAACTGCCCGCCGGATCGGATAATCAGATCGAGAACGGTTGACATAACTCCCGAATCGACCAGATGCCCTTCGGCGTATACTTCCTGGGTATATTTTTTCGCCATGTTTTCTATATCGTCAGATAATTATGGTAGTTGATATGCAAGGAGTAACCGACCCCGATGGTTATAAAAAAAGGGCGAATATCAATTCGCCCCTACACATCTTTACAGTCTCAATTCCCTACTTATACAATGTCCCCTTGGCCTTGCGCTCTTTGAGGTTTTTGAGCATATCCTCGGTCATGGACGCCAGATCCCATTGCGGTTTCCAGCCCCACTCCTCGTGGGCGGCGGAATCATCGATGGAATTCGGCCAGGAATCGGCGATCTCCTGACGGAAATCAGGCTCGTAGGTTGTCTTGAAATCGGGTATATGCTTCTTGATCTCGGCGGCCAGCTCGGTCACGGAGAAACTCATGGCGGCATGGTTGAAATCGGAGTGATGAATCAGTTTATCGAAATCGGCCTCGGCTAACTGGATAGTGCCGTTTATGCAGTCGGGCATATACATCATGGGCAGACGGGTATCCTCGCGCACGAAACAGTTGTAGCTTCCTTTATCGACCGCCTCGTAATAGATGGCCACGGCGTAATCGGTGGTACCGCCGCCCGGCAGAGTCTCATGCGAGATGATCCCCGGGTAACGCAGGCCCCGGATATCCAGCCCGAACCGTTTGACATAGTAATCGCATAGAAGCTCACCGCAAACTTTGGTCACCCCGTACATGGTGGTCGGCTTGAGTACCGATTCCTGCGGAGTGTTATCAAGCGGCACACCGTCGCCCCAGACCGCTATGGAACTCGGGATGATGATCCTGGCCATATCGTATTTGATCCCCAACTCGAGGATATTGATTGTGCCGTTCATGTTGACATCCCAGCAGAGCTGCGGGTTCTTCTCCCCCACCGCCGAGAGGATGGCAGCCATATGAATAACCGAATCGATATCGTACTTTTTGACTATCTCCTCGACCGAGTTGATATCGTTGACATTGATAAAATGAAACGGCCCGGAGTCTTTGAGCTCGTCCGACGGCGCTGTTTTGCGGCCGGTGGCGATCACATTCTCCGCCCCGTATTTCTTGCGTAATTCTAAGGTTAACTCCGACCCGATCTGCCCCACAGCGCCGGTCACCAGTATCTTCTTCATCTCTTTTTTCATCAGTCTCTCTTTTATCTAGAGTTCATCCACTTACCCGCACCAAACGGGGGCAATTTAAATATGTTGACTTTATTTAGCAAGGGGAATAAAATCGTAGGAAAATCGTATTTATTATGGAGCGATAAAAGATCATCATCGGAGATCACATGGTCAGGCCGAATAAGCGAATTTTCAAATGCTCGATTTTTTCAAGTAAATTAAGACCAATTTTGCTGTCAGTAATTATTATGACTTTCGGGATCTGCTCTTTGGGATATGCCTCCGATTACGAGGATTCCCTGTTTATCGAGAGTTTAGTGAGATTAAGCAGATCGGAGAAACAGGTTATTATCGATTCCCTGCTGAGTAATAATCGGAGATATGCCAGGAAGATTCAAAGATCGAAAACGTTTATTGAAGGTTGCAGCAGGGAGCATTATCAGAAGTTATGGCAAATGAGGTTCGAGGCCGCCTATCCAAGCGGCAAATTGCAGATCATCGATTCCATGCTGGAAGAATATGATATTAATTTCGATCTCATTGAAAATGCTTTATTAGATAATGTCTACCAGCGTGATTTCCCCACCTATGGCGCATTCCTCTATTTCAGAAAAGAACTGGTCCTGAAACTAGGCAAACTGTATAAGTACACAAAGGCGACCAAAATACTGTCTGAATACTTTAATAGTGGGTACAAATCCAGAACTCTTGATAGATCCGCTCTCCAGCCCCAAGGCTTATCCAGCGGCAGGATGGATATGGCGATCGTGGACTCTAACGGGGTAACCTGGAAAGTGGAATGTTTATCTTATTATCCCGATACCATTTCCAATATTTGGTTGGCAAAGAAGGAACCGGGATCCGATGACTGGGAAGGGCCCTGGTTTACAGGATTGTACGGAAAGATTCCGGAGACTGAATTATTTGCGAATTTAGGATTTTTCAACGATCTCCCATATCTCAAATGCAGTGGACAGGACACTTATAGCCTTGTATCCATCGAATATCTGACGAAGGACAAGGATAAGGACGGGTTGTACGATATTGATGAATTGGCGTTCGGAACTGATCCTCAGGATTCGGACACCGATGGAGACGGCTTGAAAGACGGCATTGATTTAAATCCGTTGGCCCGCGGAGTATTCTATCCCAACGCTAAAGACCGGGCTGTCAGTGCTGCCGTAAAATTATCCGCTATTCACGATGATCCGGTTAACATATATATATTGAGGGGTGACATAAACGCGGATATGCAATATTTGACCGATTCTCCCAATGCCATGTTTTTGATCGATAAAGATCCTGCGCCATCGTGGCAATTGCGGGAAAAATCGGGCGGGATACCGATGATAGTAACTGTATTTAATGAGGACGCGACCTGCATGAAGGTCCTGATAAGGACATTGATAGGAATCGATAAGGAAGAGCATGATTTGTACGGATTTGAAAAGCCTCTCGGCAAGTGGATCATAACATGTTATGGAACAGAATGCTCAATTAGATAATCCCATTGCCGTAGGTCTGGAGATGAAAGTTCTTGCCAATATTGCCATATATTATATCGTCAAGAATTCCTTCCCTTAATCACCTATTTTAATACCCCCTCTCACCACACCCCCGGCAGCCACTTCGCCGTCTTCTGCTTGTATGTAATATAATCCTGGCCGAATTTCTCCTCCATAAGCTTCTCCTCGTACCCCGCTATGAAATTGTAGAAGAAAAATATCAGTATCCATAACGCGAAAGATATGATTGAAAACGTGGGAATTATTAAGGCTAAATAAAACAGGATAACGCTCATATACAGCGGATGTCTCATACGGCTGAATATGCCGTCGGAGATCACCTGCTGGGGACGTTGATCACTGCCCACCACATGGTGACTCGCCTTAGCCAGATAAATCGAAAAAGCGAATACAACGAGTGCAACCGGCAGCCGAACGTATAAGGGCAGATACGTTGATGGAAGTGTCGAGATCCTCATAACAAATGAATCCAGAACCCAGACAATTATAAATAAAGCAAGGAAGATTAACTGCCCGGTGTCTCCAAATGGATGTTCTCCGTTTTTCTCTTTCATAATCGCTCCTCTTAACTTTGCGCGGGCGCTCCACCCTCCCCCTCGAACTCCAGCTCCAGCCCGCCGGCGAATCTCGTCACTGTATCAGATCTCTATCGACGTTTCCTCAAGATTGATCTCTATACCGCCTACCCAACGCGAAACCCAATTGTAGATCACTGCCATAATGAACCCGCCGAGAAATCCACCGGCACCGTACAATATCGGCATAACGATGATCGCTCCCACACCGAAGATTGATCCAACCAAAGACCCTGCCGATTTACCCAGCGCCGAACCTGGTGAGATGGTGATCAGAGCAATCCCTGAGATGATAAATCCCATTAATAATCCCAATACCGCGTAAATAATGCCCATAATCTTCGCCAGCGAAAACGGTCCGATTCTCTTGAGTACCATAGCAACCTCCAGGTGGTTTTTATAAATATATACACTCAAAACGGGGATAATTCAAAATAAAAAGACCGCACCAACGCATCCGGGAATCCTGCTCCCCCCAAAAAACCGATTGACAAGATAAACCTCTAAACCTATATTCAAACGTGGGCTTATTAGATCCATATAGTCTTTGAAAATATTATTGTATTGGTTCGGTTCTACAGGAGGAAAACGTTATGTCCAACACTCAGATCGACAGCGCAAAAGCCGAGGCATTTGCCGAGAGCTTAATTGATGTACTCAACAAGGGAGCCCTTTCACTCATGATCTCGATAGGCCATCGCACCGGTCTTTATGACACGATGAGTACGCTGCCCTGGTGCACGAGCCGGGAGATAGCCCGCCACAGCAATTTAAATGAACGATATGTCAGGGAGTGGCTCGGTGCTATGGTCACCGGGGGAATTATCGACTATAATCCCGAATCGTCGAAATATTCCCTGCCGGCCGAGCATGCCGCGTTTCTAACACGCGAATCCGCCCCTGATAATATAGCCGTTTTCGCGCAGTATATCCCCCTGTTGGGGACGGTCGAAGATAAAATATTGGATTGTTTCAAAAACGGGGGCGGGGTACCGTATTCAGAATATAGTCGCTTCCACGAGGTAATGGCCGAGGACAGCGGCCAGACCGTGGTTGCCGCTTTGATCGAGCATATCCTTCCCTTAGTCCCCGGGCTCAAAGAGGATCTGGAAAAGGGTATCGACGTCCTCGATGTCGGATGCGGCAGCGGGAGGGCGTTGAACCTCATGGCGAAAATTTACCCGAAAAGCCGCTTTTTCGGCTACGATTTATCGGAGGAGGCAATCGCCGCTGGTCGTTCCGACGCTTCAGGGGATTCGCTAACCAATGTAAAATTCGAGGCAAAGGATTTGACGGAATTCGATCTGGACGGTCAGCGATTCGACCTGATAACAGCATTTGACGCAATTCACGATCAGGCCCGTCCGGATAATGTCCTGGCCGGCGTAGCCCGCGTTCTTCGGCCAGACGGCGTTTTCCTTATGCAGGATATTGCCGGTTCCAGTCATCTGCACAAAAACCTCGACCATCCCATCGCTCCGCTTCTGTATACCATATCATGCCTGCATTGCATGACCGTATCGCTGGCGCAGGACGGCGCCGGGCTGGGAGCCATGTGGGGCGAAGAAAAAGCACACGAGATGCTTAACGATGCCGGGTTTGACAGAGTTGAGGTTAAGAAGTTATCTCACGATTTCCAGAATAATTTTTATATAAATACTAAGAGTTAACAGCCGTAAGGCCATCCTAAAATTATAACCCGTCGTGGTGTCAGGCTACCCCACCAGGTACTTCCGTCCTTCGACACCATAATGTCATCATTCCCGTATATCCAAAAACCCGTTGCCAACCGCGATTCCGTTGCGTAAATTGGCGGTTCTGATAAGATACTGGTGAACGTCTGATAATAGGAGAACAGGATGTACGGGAAAATCAAAGAGGATCTTGCTAAGGAAATTCAGGCCACAAGAGAGGCCGGCCTCTACAAAGAAGAACGGGTAATCATGACCCCGCAAGGGGCCGAAATCAAGGTCAAGACCGGCGAGACGGTGCTCAATTTTTGCGCCAATAACTACCTGGGGCTATCGTCGCACCCCAAGCTTATCGACGCCGCGCACAAAACCCTCGATACCTGGGGCTACGGGCTATCGTCGGTGCGTTTCATTTGCGGTACCCAGGATTTGCATAAACAACTTGAGGCCAAGGTCTCGGAATTCCTCGGCATGGAGGATACGATCCTCTACGCCGCCTGTTTCGACGCTAACGGCGGGGTATTCGAGCCGTTTTTCGATAAGGATTCGGCTATCATCTCCGACGCTTTGAACCACGCGTCTATTATTGATGGCGTAAGGCTCTGCAAGGCTCAAAGGTTTCGTTACGCCAACAACGACATGAACGAATTAGAGGATTGCCTGAAGAAATCTAAAGACTTGAAATACCGTATCGTCTGCACCGACGGCGTTTTCTCCATGGACGGTAATACCGCCAACTTAAAAGGGATCTGCGACCTGGCCGAAAAATACGACGCCATCGTCATGGTCGACGATTCTCATTCAACCGGTTTCATGGGCAAAACCGGCAGAGGCACACATGAGTACAATGATGTCATGGGGCGTGTCGATATTATCACCACCACCTTTGGTAAAGCGTTAGGCGGCGCGTCGGGCGGATGCACGTCAGGACCGAAGGAGATGATAGAATGGCTTCGTCAGAAATCACGGCCGTATCTGTTCAGCAATACGCTTGCTCCGGCGGTCGCGGGCGCGACACTAGAGATGTTCGATATACTCATGGCCACAACCGAGCTTCGCGATAAGCTCGAGGGCAACCAGCGTTATTTCCGCAAGGCTATGACCGACGCCGGATTCGATATCAATCCGGGCGATCATCCGATCGTACCGATCATGTTCGGCAAGTTCGAAAACGACGCCAAGCTGGCACAGGATTTCGCAAAGGATATGCTGGCCGAGGGGATCTATGTAATCGGATTCTCGTTCCCGGTGGTTCCGCGCGGACAGGCCCGTATCAGAGTTCAGCTTTCCGCCGCCCACGAGATGAGCCATATCGACAAGGCGATCGAGGCATTTATCAAGGTAGGCAAGAAGCACGGGGTTATAGGGTAGTCAGAGAAGCAATGTTATCTGAGGGACAGGACATATCGTCCTGTCTTTTTTTTTGTTTTGGTATTCCTGGTACCATAAATATCTTGACATATGCAAGGCGAAGGTTGATTTTACTTAAATAATGAGCTAATCTGAGGCGGTTGTCTTTTGAATAGATGTAAAACAGGAAACTTATAGAGATCATGGAATCTTTTCTAAGTATAATATGTGATTACTGGTTGGGAGTAACACTATTTTTCGCCTCCTTATTTTCGCTCATGATATTATTCACGTGGTCGGCTTGGTTGTTTTCCTGGGGGAGATTCGGCCAGGTAGATTTAGCCAGACCCTCCAGAGCTTTAAGATTTATAATCGTTGATTTGTTTGTAAAAATAATCTACGAATTCAGACACTTGCTTGCGCTAATAATTATTACGATTTTCGCTATCGCTTTAATTTTTGCTATGGTTCACGCCACCACCACAAACAAAGATTTGTCCGATGCTATTCAAGGAGTCGTAGCTTCTTTGGGCGGATTAATAGGTTCGATAATTGGATACTATTTTGGTGAATCAGCTGCCTCCAGAGCCGCCGCTCCCAGTGATGAAGAGATTTTCGCCGATAACTCTGGGAGGGCTAAGCAAGATTTGGAAACAGATCAAAAAATTGAGGAAGTGCAATCGCCCGTTAAAAAGAACAATTCAAATAAAACAACTCAGTAGAGTATTTTAAGAGGAAAAGCTAAATTTAATGTATTCAGATTTTGACATCAAAATAATTGACTCGGCTTTTGATCCTGATTTGGAAAGTAAAAAACCGAAAAAGATCTACTATAATAATGTCGGTGAAAAAACAGTTTATAAGGTTTGGATCTTTTTGGAAGGGAAGTCTCTTCCCTACATAAAAGACGTTACATACATATTGCATCCTACTTTTGCGGATCCTATAAAGACAATCAGCAGGTCCAGTAAGAATCCCCGGTGTAAACTTGAAATATGGACATGGGGTTTGTTTCAGTTAAGAGTGAAAATTAGAAACAAAAAAGGTGAGGTCTTTGAAAAAACTCATAATCTCACATACAATCGGGATTTTCCAATAAGTAAAGATGATTTCGAGCCGTTCAGATCATAAGATTTGAATCATAATTTCTATAGCCTTAAGCCGGGGTCTTGAAATTAAATTCCGCCAAGCGAAAAGACCCCGGTCCCCGCGCTCTGGATTCCCTATCGAGTCAGGAATGACATGGTCGGGCTTACGGGCAGACAAGCTCCCCACCTACAGATCGGGTTAGACGTCAATACGACCGACCTAATAGACAATAAACGCAACTTTCCACCCCTTATGCTGTATTTAAAGTACGCATATTAATAGTCCGTCAAAGGAGCGAAAAAATGAGAACTACTAAAGTTATCGTTATAGTTATCAGTATGTGCCTTGCTTTATCCGCAGCGGCCAACGCCGGTCCCCTGGAGAAACGGCATGGAATCGGCCTCCAGCTCGGCATGTGGAACCAGGTAACAAATTCGAGAACCGAAGTCGGTATCGGGTCGGTTACGACATCCGTAAAAGCCAGCGGATTCTTCGGCGGTCTGTCGTACGATCACTGGTTGGAAGAAAACCTGGCTTTGAATGTCGTAATCGGCGGGATGCTCGCGGATGTCGAGACAAATACAAACATCATCGGTACAACCACGGAGGTTGCCGTAGTGGCGCCGATATTGTTCGGCGTAAAATTCTATTTCCCCAAATCGACCTTCAGTTCATCGGCGAGACCGTATGTCAAAGCAACCGTAGGATCGTTTATCGGGCAGCAGGAAAAAACGGAGGAAGATATTTTCGGAGTTATTGTCGAATCGAGGTCGGAGAGTGCGTTCGGGGGGCAGGTAGGGATAGGTACTGACTTTATCTTAAGCCGGTATTTTATGCTCGGTGTCGCGTTCAAATACAACCTGATGACCGATTTCAAAGAACCGATCGGCGGCAGTAAAAACTACGGCGGCCCGGAATTTAGTTTCGGGATGAGCTTTTTGTTTGGAAAGGGAACCGAGTATTAAGCTCGATTATCGATTGTATTATTCGCGCTGCCGGGACACCTAACGCAATCAAAATTACCCAATTGACAAAAACTCAATATATATTATCTTTCCTTTAAGAAAATTAGACTTCGTTTTTAAGGGTTTCGGAAAGGTTTTAAAATGAAAATTCATAACGTTAATTTCAGCATGATAGTCGTCGCTTTATGTATGTTCGTGGCGATTAACGCCTTCGCGCAGTGGCCGGACGATCCGACCCAGAATTTCGCCATCAGCAATCAATCGGGCGAGCAGGTAATCGCCTTAAGCATTGCAATTTTCTGGGAAATTTCATAAATTAATAAATATGGATATTATCAGACACCCGATACCTCCGCAAAAGGGATTAGCCTGGCATAATAGAAGTCATCCGTATTTTACAAAACAAGCATCTAATGTTGTTAATCAGTACATAAGTCACTATAGCAAAGAAAAAGATCTTATCTTCGATCCATTTGGAGGAACTGGGGTTACAGCCATCGAGGCAATCACTTTGCGAAGAAAAGTCGTAATAATGGACATTAATCCACTTGCTTGTTTTATAATTAAACAAACTTGTAATAATATAGACATTAACGCATTTGCCAAGGAATTTGACAAAATAAAGGAAAATCTAAAAAAAACAATTGAAGAGCTAGATAAAATGTCGCTTCCAAAGCTCGAGAAACATCTTCAGAATTATTGGTACCCTAAAAATATACCGTTACCAAGCAATTCTGATTTTGAGTTAGTTGAGGATTTATTTTCAACGAAGCAATTACTCGCTATTTCTATGCTTCATCAGGAAATAAAACAAATCAAGAGCAAAAGTATTCGCGAAATGATGAAATATGTATTCTCATCTACAATATCTAAAGTCAATCTAACCTATATGCCAAGTGAGAGAGGGGGAAAGACCCGTGGCGGGGGTGGCCCATCTATAACTGGTAAGTATAGATATTGGCGTCCCAAAATATCAAGAGAGCTGCCAGTTTGGGAGAACTTTGAAGCCCGTTTTAGGATGATATTTAAAGGGAAGAAAAAATGGAATGAAATCACAGGCGATATGTGTATTGATGATTATTTAACAGTGATACAAGATACCGTTTTAAATACACCTAAATACCTTGAAGATAAATCAGTTGATTATATTTACACTGACCCACCTTACGGCGGCAATATTGCCTACCTAGATTTATCAACGATGTGGAATGCATGGCTTGGCTTTAAAGTAACAAATAACATACGAAAGCAAGAGATAATAGAGGGCGGAGATCTTGAAAAATCTCAGGACGATTTCACAAATCTACTATCTAATAGTTTCGAGAAAATGGGAAGTGTATTAAAGAAAAATGGGTGGTTAAGTTGTGTTTTTGCTCATAAAAAATTAGAATACTGGAATGTGATCTTGGAAAGCTGTGAAGACAATGCTATGGAGTTCAAAGGTTCCGTCTTTCAGCCAACGAATAATACATCAATTCATTACAAAACGAACCCTGCAAATGTGTTGTGTAGCCAGAGAATTGCCAACTTTAAAAAAACATTTAATAAGTCTGTTAGAAAGCGACCTGACGATCTACAAAAATACATACTTAACGAAATGGAGAGAGCATGTATTGAAAACGCAGGCGCTGCTATTGATGACATCTATCAACGGGTATTAGACCAATTATTACACCGAAATAGTATAGGCGAGGCGAAGAAAAAGGGTTACTTGAAGCTTAACAAATTATTAGATGACGATGAGCTATTTGAATATGATCCTGAAACTGATCTATATTATGTTAAGAACAAGAAAGATCAGCATCTTGAATTTGAAGAGGAGTACTTTAAATATAAAGACGAAGTAAAAACACTCTTAATAGAATTATTTAAGGAAAAAGAGGCTTTATCCATAGACGAAATTCATAAAGAGCTATTTGATATTTTTAAAGAAGATAAGAAATTTCCAATTCATAAAGATTTAGACGTTCTGCTTTCTGAGTTGGCAATAAAATCACCTAAATCAGGGAAATGGGTATTAAATAAAATAATTGGGGCCCAATCCGAATTCGCACTCAGTAATGTTATTAGGAAAAGATTAATTAAAGTAAAATCCAATGGAAATTCACACTCAGAAATTATTTTTAGGTTAGTCTTAATTGGACAGTATTTAGGATTTAAGAGTTGGATCGGGAAGCGGGAACAATCCAAAGATGGATTTCAAAATTTTAAATTCGCCGAATTATCAATCTCAACGTTAACTTTTGAAAAAATGTCTAAACCTCAACATGACGCAATAAGCCAGATTGATGTAATTTGGTTAGATAAACTTGGATTTCCAAGGTACGCCTTTGAGATAGAGGAATCTACAAATATATTATCTGGATTTGAAAGGTTTAGGAACCTATTAGAAGTCAGTTCTGAAATTTCGAATAATCTATTTATTGTAGCACCCAAATCTAGAAGGAGAAAGATAGAAAAATCTTTCAAAGATTCTACGTACGTAGGCCATCCTATATATTTGGAAAACAAGGTAGGATTTATTTTCAAGGAAAACCTAGTCAAATTTTACGATACTCATATAGAAAAAACTTTTACTGAGAATAATTTAAAAGAGATTTTTCAATCTATTGTAATATCGAAAAACTAATGTTTTCTTTTCATTTTTCAAGTCAAAACCTATGATTACTACTTAAAATAGATTCAACTAACCAAAGTCTTCACCCCGCATACCTTACCCCATGCTCCAGCCAGAACTTGAGCAATGTCACCGCCTCGCCCCAGCCGCAGGCACAGCTCAATATCGAGCTCCGGGCTTTGTCTGTGTCGGGGTAACCTGATTCGGTCAATGTCACCACCGTCCCGCCGTCGTTAGCTTCGAGATGAAACCGCACCGTCGAGGGGAATCCTCTTCCAACCATACCCCATTCGAACTCGAACAAGGTAGGATGATCCGCTTTCAATACCTTGCATTCAGAATTGTTTGTATATCGATCCGGACCCCAATCCTTCCAGCGAAAGACCATCTTCCCGCCCGGTTTCGGATCTATCTCGGTAGCGTGAGTGAAAAACGCGTTCCAGCCGTCGCCCGAGGTAATAGTCTCGTACACCCTCTCAGGCGGCACCGCTATAAATGTTCGTTGTTTGATATCGTGGCCGTATGGTTGTGTCATATGGCTCCCCCGCTGTTTCGGGTCGAACGATGTTTTGCCACTTTATATAACTTACCCAAGCGTCACATCAAGATACAGCATTACCACCACGCCAATCAAGGTACCGATGGTGGCTATACGCTCATGTCCCTTGCGATGTGTTTCCGGCACTATCTCGTCGCTGATAACATACAGCATGGCCCCGGCCGCGAATCCCATGGCGTACGGCAGAATTGGCGCGGCGACGCTTACCGCCCAGGCGCCGAACAGCGCCAGAGGGATCTCCACTAACCCTGCCCGTATTCCGACGAGGCTCGCGTAAAAATAGGTGCCCATTCCAACGCTCAAAGAGGCAATCGCGACCGCCAGACCCTCGGGTATATTCTGTATGCCGATAGCCAACATCAGTTTTAACGCGTTAGACATATCACCCGACCCAAAACCGACTCCCACGGCCAGACCCTCAGGGGCGTTGTGAAGAGTGATAGCGATTATGAAAAGCCAGACCCCCTTTATCCTCTTCGCTTTCGGACCCTCCAGTCCCTTGACAGCATGCAGGTGAGGCGTGAGATGATCCGCGAGATCCAGAAATATAACCCCCAGCGCTATTCCGATTATCACCGGCCATATTCCCCCGTAATCGATACCCGGCAGAATCAAGCTGGTGAAACTGGCAGTCAACATAATGCCCGCGGCGAAACCGAGGGCGGCATCGAGAAATTTCTCCGACGGTTTCCGCCAGACAAGCACGGCCAGAGCGCCGACCGTATTGAACGCGGTGATAATCAATCCGCCTACCAGCCCCTGCCAGATCGGATTTGAGCCGGCAATAGATAAAAAGATCCTTTCTATCCAACTCGTTTCCATTTATTCTCCACTTTAAATTTCAAAATCAAAAAACCTGTCTATTCACATGATTATGATTCTCATAATCATTCTCATAGATAACTATTTCTCCTTTGTTTGTCAACTTATTTTTTTACCTTGATTTGCCCGGCTTTCGGGCCACCGTAAATCCCCAAATCCGACGGCGTCCCGTCGGGATCGGAAAGCAATGGATTACCTTTATCGATCAACGGCGAATCGGGAGATAGAGCGAAGCTGTCTTTATTGATAAACCCGGGATCGACACTCATATTCCCGTTTTTTTCCGTATAATCGGGCATATCGCCGTATTCCCCTGCGGCGTTGTTCCATACGTTGTTATACGAAATATCGAAATTGAAGAGACTGCCGTAATTCCAAATCCCCACACAAGGGCAAACCCACTGCTCCCGCCAGCCGTTATCGACAACGATGTTATTAGAAAACCGGCCGGTGCACTCATCGGACCAGATCGCCATCCCGCAGTTTCCGTTATGATAGACTATGTTGTTAGTAGCGTCCATATAAGACGTTCCCGTGGCGATAATCCCCCAGCCGAGATTGTCGAATACTATGTTATTGGAACAAACAACCCTGGTATCGCCGAATGACCCGATCCCTTTCCAGTAGTTTGATATTCTATTGCGAATAACGGTGGCCGTAGCGTCCCAGGTAATACCGATTCCGGCGCCCCGTCCGCCGTTGATCTCATTATCGGCAATATAGGCGCTAGCGCCTCTGTACAACGCTACTCCATCCCAGGTGTTGTTTTTTATTATGTTATCGATTATGAAAATCTCCGCGCCTTCACGTCCCATAACTCCGCCGATACCGACTACAACCGATTCGGGGCGATTGGTATTGTCGGCGATAAGGCATTGACGAATCGTTACCCGTCCCCATTTGACAACTACGGCGGCATCGGTGGCGGCGCCGTCAAGATCCCGTGCACCGCCGGTGATCTTCAAATTTGTTATTTCGGAATCGTAGCTTTGTAAAAACAGAACGCCGTAGCCCGCGTTGGTAACTAGCGATGTGGATTCGCTGCCCGAGCCTATAATGGTCAATCCCTTATTCTCGATAAGGAACCCACGGCTTGCCTGGACATCTGTCTTATGATCCTGACAGTTACCGCAGAGTTTTTCGCGAAACGAATACCTCTGAGAAACATAATTCCCCGGAGCCAAAAGCAACGTATCACCGTTAATTGCCGAATCGATAGCCGTCTGCAGGTCGCGATAGGGATCTTCAGCCGCTCCCCTGCCGCGAATGTTATCGCCGAGATCGTCCACATGAATAGTCGCAGAGATTCCAGGGCCGGCAGAAAATAAAATCGCGATCAATAACACGCCCGATATTCGCATGCTCTTTTTCTATAGCATAATCTTTTTGCAGTCAAGTTAATTCAATTATGACTTCCGGATATCAGCCGTAGAGATCCGTTTCTCTTCCGGTTCGACAAATGCCTATTAATGAGATGGACTATGGCATAAATCCCACAGGTATTGGAATTCATCGATTTAAAATCGGAATTCACAAATGTAACCTCAACTCAACTATTCTGTAACAGCCTGAAATCCAACATTTTAAAAAGGAAAATTGAAAATTAAGAAATGGCGATAAAGGTCCGTAATTTGCTGTTTAAATATGAAACGTCAAAACGGGAGGTGATGTGATAATAAATTCCTACGTAAATTCGTTAGGCTCCCTGAACAACCTGATTCAAAGCAACAAAGACCTTGGGAAAACGTTTGAAAAGTTGTCGTCCGGCCTGAAAATCAACACAGCCTCTGACGATCCCGCGGGGCTGGTGATATCCATACAGCTTAGATCGGCGATCGCCGGAATATCACAACAGATTGAAAACCTCGAACAGCATTTCAATAAATACTCCACGGCGGAAGGTTATCTAGCGTCTATGCAGTCTAATTTACAGGAAATGCGCGATGTCGCCCTGGCATCCGCTAATGAAGGAACAACAACAGAGGAGATGCGAGCGGCATACCAGAACATCCTGGATAGGAATATCGAGGGGTACAATCGGGCCATAGAAACGGCTTCCTACGGTTCAATTTCGCTACTCGACGGTTCTTCGGGATCGGTCGCGAATCTTGCCCCGCTGGCTGGTCTCGATATAACTGACTCTCAAGGCGCTGAAGCGGCGGTTAACGCCATTGATACGCAAATGAATGAACTTCTGAATCTACGGGCGGAAATCGGAACGACGCAGAAATACGAGTTCCAATCTCAAAGCGATAATCTTCATAATCAACTGATAAACTTGACTCAATCAGAATCGGCCATCCGGGATACCGATATGGCACAGGAGTTCGTAGATATGATAAGGGCGAAAATTCAGAGAGAGGCCCAAATGCTATTCCTGGCTCATAACCAGCAAATGACAGAATCGGTTATGAAGATCTTATCGGGGTAAGCAGAAATGATCGTGGCCGCGCGGATTCAACGGACGAGTATCGCCTTCACAATATAGAACACTCATGGATTTTTCGCCTACGATTTTCCCTATAGGAAAATAAGAACATCCTCCGGATTTCAGGATTCTCTCGAGTTCCTGAGAGGATTTATCCGGCACCGTCCCCAGAAGCATATAATCCTCGCCGCCGTGGAGAATAATATCCTCGATCTTGAGTGTATAACGATGACAATATTCCTTAAGTGCGTCGGCAACCGGAATCTTATCCATTTCAATAATCGCCCCGACACCTGATTCCTCGCATATATGCCATAAATCCGCGGTTAAACCATCGGAGACATCTATCAACGAATTAGCTTTTTTTGATGATGCTATTAATCGTCCGGCCTTTACATGCGGTATAGGATTAAAATGAAGTTTTAATAAAATATCTCGATTTTCAAATTCTCTATTATAGCGTAATAGATCCAGGCCCGCTGACGATACTCCCGGTTTTCCTGTTATGAAAATAATATCGTCGACTTGCGCTCCTTTACGATAGAGAATCTCGTCCTCCGGCGCTTCCCCGGTAAGAGCGATATTGATTACCAATCGATCGGGAGATGAAACGGTATCGCCGCCAAGCAGGTTGATCTCGTATTCGGCCGCTATAGATTTCATACCCTCATATATTTTATCGAGATATTCGATTTCGACATTCCCGGGAATTCCGATCGATACGAACGCCTCCCTCGGAACCCCGCCCATCGCGGCTATATCTGAAATACTTACCCCCAGCGATTTGCGGCCCAGAAATTCCGGCGGAATTTCGTCGCGACGGAAGTGAACATCCTCGATCAGCATATCGGTTGTCACCAGGATTACCCTGTTATCGGAAACCCGGAAGACGGCGCAATCATCGCCGATACCAGCGATGACACCCTCTTCGCGGTTGAGGCAACCCTTCTTGATTCGATCTATGAAACCGAATTCGCCGAGATTGTTAATTTTCATATAGTAAACATCCCACAAACAAGATAACCGCTGATAGTAAACTATTCAACTTTAATAATACCGCCGAGCGTCAATACTCGGCGGTATCGATGTTGGTATTAAGCGCGCTTTTATTTATCCGCTTCAAACGGTTTCACGAAAAACCGCTCGAATGTGTTCTTGTCGATTTTGTAAACACCCTCGCGGCCTTTAACCACGACATAGCGCTCGCCATCGTCGTTAACCGGATCGCTAACCGATATCTCGACCTCTTTGCTTGTATTATCTCCCGCCCGAAGAATATTTTTCGGTCTATTCAGCCCGAATTTATCCTGATTTGCCGGATCGACAACTCCGCTGGCGCGAAGGGTAGCGATACTCGACGATAAGCTCCGGATTTTGCTTTCATCGAGCTTCAACCCCTTCTCCGGCAATATCTGTTTCCAGACTTTGGTCGGTGGCGCAAGAGAGTCATCAGACGCCTCATCCACATTGGCGAACACATAGTGTTTTTTACCTTTCACGATCTCAAATGACGATATCTCGGTTCTATCAATAGCGCAAAGCTCGAGTTGTAGCCAACGGTCTGTGGGAAGCCTTTTCTCCGGCGGCGCCTGCCAGGCCGCGAAACGGGAAATGAAATTCTCGTTAGCCAGGTAGATGATAGGAGATCCGGCCAGTCTTACAAAACACTCCCGTCCGGTACCGCCCCCTTTGCCTATATATAGATGCAAAAGCTTGTTATCATCGGCATCGTGAAACTCTATCTGAAGAGCTTTCTCGTCGGTGATCTCGAAATCCTCATACAGGTCTGCCGATTCGCCTCGCACCGAACCGCTTAGCGCCCCCAGATCGTCGATTAACTTCTGAACGTCCTCCTCTTTCGCGGGAGAATTATATTCATTGGTAACGAGCCAGCCCGCGTCACTCTTTACAAAATGAAGTCCGGAATCGGGGTAATCCTGCTTGAAAATATCAATCCCGGCAACTATCTCACTTTCGAAATTCAAGCTTAATTCATTCAAAGTCTCCGGCGACTCGGTCGCCCTATCGAAACTTTTCTGAACATAGGAAATTACCAAAAGGGCGATAAACAGGCCGGCCAGAACATATATCATCTTTTTGTTCATCGGGTACCTCCGCCAGCCTGCTCTAGTAGTCGTCGATAAGCTTGTCTCCTGTCGCGACGCATCAACGTCCTGATAACGCCATAGGTGATAAATATCGCCGGAACAAGCAGGATGGTAAAAATCCTCCAGAAATTCTTGGCCAGGGGCGACGTTTCATCCAGAAAACGGATCTGGATCGATTTGCTCTTGATATGGAGAAGATCCTCGCTCAAAGTAAATCCCTCCACTGCTTTTAGCAGAAGATCCTCATGTGACGGCCATTGCCCGCGATACCTGCTTTCGGGAATGAACTGATCGGAAAAAATTTCGCTAGATCCGATAAACATCAGCTTCCCCGGAGCGGGGCTTAGAGATTCCACGCTCGACGATTGTTCGGTCGTATCCGGAAGATCATGCCAACCGGGCGGCGCTTGATTCTCGTATGGATTGGGGAACTGCCCTGTAAGTATCACGGCGAGGGGCTGTGATCCTGTGATATCATCGGGCATCGGTCTGCTATTGGCCTGGGTTAACGGCATGCCCGAGAATTCCATCTCCCAGGTATCATTACTGGAACTTATTAAAGTTGTGACCTCGAGCCCCAGTTCATCGATCTTGTTCTCATCGACTTTAAGAGCCGATCCCCATAGATAAACCATCGGTCCCAGATTGGCGGTGAAAGCAAGATCCTGGTTCATATTCTCAGGGGCTACCCGAACCTGTACCGGCGATTGAACGTCCAGAGAAACCGGCAATGAGAGAAAACCGCCGATCGTCGGCCCCTGGGTCTGGATACTGATTATCTGGTTTTGCTGATCCATGAGCATCTTGTCGCTGAGACCCAATCCGTAGTTGCTCAGAAGATCGTCAATGCCGGGATCAACTTTCGTCGGCATCACCATGACATCCCCGCGCCCGCCGGGATTATATTGATACTTGAATTTCTGGGCGCCCATAATCACATTTACACCGGAATTAAGAGCCTTTGATATTTCGTATTTTTGTCGAGCAGAAAAGCTTTTCGGTTCCAAAACGATCATTGTCTTGACATTATCGGGAAGCGGCTCTTTGGAGGAAAGATCCACTCGGGAGACGTTATACCCGAGTTGTCCCAAGGTAGCCGTTATGTTTACAAAGCGATCCTGTTTATCCGGCACCTCCTGCCCCATTTGCCGCATAATCTGTCTCATCTGCGGATCGTTGTAACGGGGATCTATCGGCTCATAGGGAGCGACAATAGCAACCGTCGGGACTTCATCCTGATCGAGGCGGAATATCCTCGAGCAGATATTGTACTCCAATGTCGGCAGGCTTCCGGGAAGAACCTGAGGGATGATCTCATCGGGTTTATCAAGGTAGGAGATGGTTAGAGTCGAATACACTTTTTTAATCCCTACGGCGTCACGCTCGGTAGTCCTCAAAGTGAAAGGAGAGATTCCTTTTTGCGCCAGTTCGCTCTGCAACGACGAATCGGCGGTGGGATCAACAACCTCGTATTTGATCTTATCAGAGATGTTGGAAAATTCTCCCAGCTTATCGGTGATATTCCTCTGAATATCCTTCATGCCGGGAGGCATCTCGTCCTCGGGAGTAACATAGTATCGGATCGCGACTTTCGTTTTCAAATCCGATAAAATATTTTTCGCCGATTCGCTAATGGTGTAGATCTTTCCCTCGGTAGTATCGAATCGTCCCAGGGGAAGCCTGAATACCACGATATTAAAAACAGCCGCGACCCCTATAAGGACGACCGCCGCCGCGGAGAATGTCAGATCGGCGTTTCTTCTCATTCTCTGTTCAACGGTAAGAGAGTTTAAAAGGAGAAACGCGAATACAAATGATAAGAAATAGATAATATCATTTAAAGTGACAATTCCCTTGTACATATTTTCGAAATGCCCGAGTGAACCCATCGATCGCTGAAGGAATGTTCCAAGTCCGCCTACCCATGAATCAAGCTGTGCCGCCACCGGAAGCCATCCCAGGAAATGAAAAGCCATACAACCGATTACGGCCAACACCCATGAGGTGATCTGGTCTTTAAATAATCCCGAGAAAAATTGACCTATAGCGGTGTATAACGCGCCCATTAATAAAAGTCCCATATAACCGCCGATTATCGGTCCCATGTCGGGTTTTCCCAGTATGGCGATGGTTATCGGTATGGGTAGAGTACCCGCCAGATACAATGCATAAAACCCCAGCCCGGCTAAAAATTTACCCGCGACCAGTTCGTAAGGCTTCATGGGCAACGATTGCAAAAGGGCGATAGAACCGGTCTTCTGTTCCTCGGCCCATAATCGCATCGATATAGCAGGAAGGAAGAAGAGCATGAGCCATGAATTAATGGCGAAAAAATCCCTCATCTCGGCAATCCCGGCCGCAAAAAAGAAAAAGAACATATACAAGCCAGAGCAAACCGCCAGGATAGCGACTATGAAAATATAAGCGATCGGGGAATTAAAATAAGAGAAAAACTCCCTTTTGAAAATAGTGAATATATTCTTCATTCGATCCCCCCTTCGGCTTTCGCACCTTGAGTCTTTTTCCCGGAACCAAATAGCACATGGTGACGGAAAGCGTCCTCTAACGAACCCTTCTCGGGAGAAAATTCCTTTACTGCCCAGGCATTTTCCCGAATAGTCTCAGTTAACGCCGACCATAAATCTTCAGATGTCTCCGATTCGATGCTAGCTTTCGAAAAACCGTCCTTCTCCGCGATATTATAATCGAACGGTATCTTATTTCGCAATCCGTCCAGGGCAGTTCTCAAATCCTGGGATGAAGCCCCCACCACCAGCGAAAACCTCTGCTTTTCCCGTACACTGGAACGCAATTGTTCGAGAGTACCGTCAGCCACAATCAATCCCTCGTTGATAATCACGACACGATCGGATATGGCCTCGACCTCCTGGAGAATGTGAGTGGAAAAAATGACAGTCTTCTCATGAGCCAGGGTCTTAATGAGATCCCGGATGCCGATTATCTGGATAGGGTCCAATCCGGATGTTGGCTCATCCAGAATTAAAACCTCGGGATCGTGAATCAACGCCTGGGCCAGCCCGACACGTTGACCAAATCCGCGAGAAAGAGTCCCTACAGTCGTACGGAATACCTCCCTCAGCCCGCAGGCATTAACGACGTAATCGGTGCGCTGTTTTAATAGATTCCCGGCCAGCCCCCTGGCCCTGCCGACAAAATCGATATACTCCGCAACCTCCATCTCAGGATAGAGGGGAGGGGTTT
>JAZGHS010000027.1:0-4089 GCA_036481315.1 Candidatus Zixiibacteriota bacterium
CAGGAAATCGTACGGCCCCAGAAGAGCCAGATGGGTGATAAATTTCACCTCCGGGCATTTCTCCCTGACCTGATCGAGCCAGGCCCGGCCGAGCATGGCCCTGTTTTTCATCTGTTTGGAGATCTCCGGCGAAAGCTTGGTCATCAGAACAAACGTACTCATGGTTACCTCCCTGTTTATAGAGAAACCGATTCTATTTCGCAACGATCCCACAGCTTGCTGTGGGTTACCCTGACTTTCTCGGAAGCCCCGAGACACCGTCAATATATTAATTTGTAGGTCAGGAGCCCTGTGCTCCTGACGTTGACGGTGTACGGATAAGCCATCGGAGAATTATTCCCTATAGGGAGATAATTGTCGGGTTTTTCACTCGTAAACTCGTTCAGAACCCGACCTACTCCTCCGATTCTATAGATCCGGTCTTTCGATGTCGCGCGAGATGTTTTTCCGGGACCTGTTTCTAAATGTAAGTAAGAACGTCTCAAAAGGCAAAGGGGAAAGGGGATAAAACCCGCTATTTTGTTGACATCCGGCGGAAAAGAGCTATACTCAACTTAAGTGCAATACTGGCCATAAGTTCCGGAGCCGCTATATGATCGACGCGATTTTCGTAAATCTTATAATTCTTATCGGGGGCATGATATCCGGCCAGCCGCCAGATACATTCTCTCCGCCGGTCGACTTTTTCAAAGAGGAGATCACTCTTTCCGTCGATGAAACCACGGCCACTGTTAACGGAGTATTCTATTTCCATAATAATACGGATAGGGGCAGGCCGTTTCCCGTAGTCTTCCCGTTCTATACCGATAGTGTCACCCATTTCCCGCATGAGATAAAAGCTTATACCATCGACGATAATGATACCCTGGCTATTAATTTCGAGCCTTTAAAAGAACGCGGGGCGATCAGGATGGCCATACCGATGAAACCGAACGCCATCACTGTATGGTATCTCGATTACTCGCAAAGGATAGAATCGTCGCGGGCGCGGTATATCCTGACCAGCACATCGGCCTGGAAGAAGCCGTTGGATGAGGCGACCTATCGGTTTGTTGTACCAAAATCATTCGATGTCAATTTCGCCTGGCCGGAGGCCGACAGCGTGGTATCCGGTAAACAAATATCGCTATGGTCTCACAGGATCGATTTCATGCCTGAACGTGATATGGAGATAATCTGGGAGCGAAAATAGGGACAATTTTGTTGATAATTATAGATAGCGGAGGGTAAGGTTATGAAGAGGATGATATTGTATGTAGTGTTAATAATAGCTTTATCAGGATTTGGTATCGCAAACGCTAATCCCCTGATGCCTTGTGAATTACATTCTATAAGAGCGTTTCCACCCGAAGTCGGTGTGTATTTTAATGACGACCTTGACATGTCCGGAGTACTGATATTGACTATGAGCGGAACTGCCGTTATCGATTCGGGAGTGATTGGTGAGTACGATGAACTATTGATTCTGGATTCAACAAATACATCAGGATTTGAATTAGATCCCGAAGGTGATTCGGTTACTCTTTACCATATTCAATGGTACGAGTTAGATCATATGCGGTACGGCAATATTGCCGTTGCCCCGCCCCCTATCCAAGGGCATTCTATCGGCCTTGAACCGTACAGTCCGGGGTACGCATATGTGTGGTCATTTGATTTCTCCGAACCCGATTGGGGAGAGACCGATATTGTTATTAATGAAATAAACGCCCACGGGAACTGGAATGAAGGTTCTAATTTTATAGAGCTATATAATAAGGGCGATTCGATCATCAATCTTGAAGGCTGGCGGGTCGTTTGCGACACTATTTACGATCTGCCGTCGGAAGCTATGATATCCCCCGGCGGTTTTTACCCTGTTGATGAAACCAATTTCCCGGAGAATTTCGATATGGATTCCGAGGCTGACAACATCTATCTCATAAGCGAAGACAGCCGCCTTGTCGACCAGGTCGGCTGGTCATCGGATCACGGCGAAAACGTATCATTCATGAGGTTCCCCGATGGTGATGTCGATACTTCCTATTGGAATCGAGGATGCCGGGGATACAATGATAATTCATCCGTGAATTTCGAAAACGGCTTCCCGTCACGCGGAGCGCCCAACAGACATGAGTCGCCCGGGTTCGTGGTTATCGGCGCGCGGGCTGTCGGAAGCGAGGGGACTGTCGATCTCTACTGGACCAACCCGATCTGGGACGAGATGTATAACGCGTCGGTAGCTGTTCGCAACACCGATCATTTCCCGGAGACAATCGATGACGGCGATATCGTTTACCAGGGCGGCAACCAGCACGTGACCGATACCAACCTCGGCCCTTACTGGTATTACTATACTATTTTCGCCCGCAACGACGGCGGCGAGTATTCTATTCCTACCGATGAATCGAGGGCGAGCGTTAGCCTTACCGGAAATGTCGGGATCGACAACGATATCCTTCCGGAACGGATAAGCTATCTGCGGGCATACCCGAATCCGTTCAACTCGACAACGACTATCGATTTCGGCTTGATGAAATCATCGGATATTACCATCTCCATCTACAACCTCCTCGGCCAACAAATCATTACTATAAATGAGGGCGTTAAAGAAGCGGGTGATCATAGTATTACCTGGGACGCTTCGGATTTCCCTTCCGGCGTCTATTTCGCCCGGCTGGAGGCGGGGGAGCGATCGGAGAATGTGAAGATGGTGCTGTTGAAATAGAGGGAATCATGGATTATATAAGCTTAAAGCTCGGGAGCATTTAATGAGTTTAAATAATAACCGCACATTATCATCGATAATCTTGTTTATACTCGCCATATCGCGATTCGCATATAGTCAGGAGCCCGAAACTCTTTGGACAAAGACATATGGAGGAGAAGGTTGGGATTCCGGTAGCTCGATCGTGGAATCAGTAAAGGGCGGTTATGTAATTACGGGCGCAACATCCCCTCAACCTTATGAGCAATGGGATCTTCTCATAATTAAAACTGATCTGGACGGTGACACGATTTGGACCAGAGTTTATGGCGGAGATGGTTATGACGTAGGTAATTCAATCGTTGAAACCTACGAACAAGATTTTGTAATAGCAGGGGAAACAATTTCAGACGGCGCGGGATATATGATTTATCTGATAAAGATCGACGAACACGGCGATACCATCTGGACTCAAACGCATTCTCCTGGTTATACAAACTGGGTTTTCGATATAAAGCAGACTCTCGATAGCGGGTACGTTATGGCCGGTTATACGACATTTACCGATGGAAATTCGAAGCAGGTGCTTATTTTAAAAGTAAACGCAGTTGGCGAATATATGTGGTCGAGAGCTTATGGCGGAACCGGCGAGGATCAGGCTTATTCGGTTTGCGAGGTTCCAGGAGAGGGGTTCATGGTAACCGGTTATATCATATTGCCAGGGCGTTCGTGTGACCTCTGGTTATTGAAGACGGATTACAATGGAGATACCCTTTGGACACAGACCTATGGCGGCGTTTATTGTGATATCGGTAATTATATTCAAAGAACCTCGGACGGCGGATATATTATTACGGGGAGAACGACTTCTTTCGGCAGTGGGTGGTGGAACGTTTACCTGGTAAAAACCGATTTCGCTGGGGACCTCGAATGGTATCAGGTTTTCGGCGGTCCTGAATGGGATGGCGGAACATACGTGCAACAGACCACCGACGGAGGATATTTCGTCGGAGGCTACACTTTTTCGTTTGGAGAGGGAAACGTCGATTTCTATTTCATAAAGACTAATGCGGCTGGCTCTCTTGAGTGGTCGAAAACAGTCGGAGGTGAATCAGGCGAGTGGGGCATGAACGGACTGCAGTCATCAGACGGCGGATACGTCATTGTTGGGAACACCTGGTCTTTTCCACAGAACGACGAGCACGTTTATCTGGTAAAACTCATGCCGGATGTGACGGATATCGGCGACCAACCCGCATATTCAAATCAAGTAAATCTTTCGATGTTACAAAACTCACCCAACCCCTTCAACCCGTCAACCACCATCCGCTACAGCCTGCCGGAAAGAGGCGAGGTCACCCTCTACATTTACAACCTCCTCGGCCAACAGGTGGCGACTTTAT
>JAZGHS010000028.1:0-6779 GCA_036481315.1 Candidatus Zixiibacteriota bacterium
TGGGCGCAACCGTCGATTCCAAAAGCTAATCCCGAAATGATCGTCACTCCCGCCGAGGCCAGTTCCTCGGCTAATTTTCGGGCCATTCTTCGGCCGTAATCCGAGGGTTTCCTCGATCCCACTATTGCCACGGTCGGCCCGTCAAGGCAATCCAGACTGCCTTTGGAATAAAGTACCGGTGGTGGATCGAAAATTGTCTTTAGCTTCGCGGGATACTCTTCCTCTGTAAAAACAACCACTTCAGATCCTTCGACAATCGTATCCAGCATATCCGATTTCATCTCGTCGCTGTCAAAACCGGATTTCAATTGCCCGAGGATATTTTGCGAGACTTTTGATTTACGGTATCCTTCCCCCGCCGCCGATTCGAACACCGAAACCGCATTACCGTATTTTTCGATCAGCTTTCTAATACCCGACGGGCCTAAACCCTTAATCCTGGTCAGAGCCCATATCGCCAGTTGCTCGTCGTTCATTTTGAGTTTATCCGCTCTCCAAGATAATTCAGCAATTCGTCGATATTCTCGCCCGTAACCGCGGAAATATAAAATGTATGTTATTCGTTCAAGTGATAATCATCGGTTTTTAGCGGTCTGTCCGGAACCAGATCTATCTTGTTTATAGCCACCGCGGAGGGACGTTTAAGCAGTTCGCTGTCGAATGATTCGAGTTCAGTCTTGAGAGTTTTCAAATCAACCGCGGGGTTTTCGGATGTAATATCAATTAAATAAACAAGCACGCGCGTCCTTTGTATATGCCGTAAAAATTTAATTCCCATCCCTTTGCCCTCGTGAGCGCCCTCGATCAAACCCGGGATATCGGCCAAAACGAAACTTCGGTAACCGGGCAGAGGGACAATCCCGAGGTTGGGGACTTTGGTGGTAAACGGGTAATCGGCTATTTTTGGACGTGCCGCCGACAGTCTCGAAAGAAGGGTCGATTTTCCGGCGTTGGGCAATCCCACGAGGCCGACATCGGCGATGCTCTTTAGTTCCAACGATACTTTCAGCCTCTCGCCCGGCCTCCCCTCCTCTGCCTTTCTGGGCGTGCGGTTTACGGAAGATTTAAACCTGGTATTCCCTCTTCCTCCTTTTCCGCCTCTGACGATCAGGACTTCCTGCTCGTTCGACGTCAGATCCGCCAGGATTCTTCCTGTTTTTAATTCCGCTACCACGGTTCCCACAGGCAGTTCGATATAAAGAGGTTTGGCGCTTTCACCGGTACGGTTATTCGGTCCACCCGCTTTCCCCGATTCGGCCTTAAATGTTTTTTTATATCGAAAATCAAGAAGGGTGGATTGATTCGCCGTCCCTCGGATATAAATACTCCCACCCTTTCCACCGTCGCCGCCGTCGGGACCGCCTTTGGGAACGAATTTCTCACGATGGAAACTGACTATTCCATTGCCGCCGGCGCCGGCGACAAGTTCTATTTCAGCATAGTCAACAAACAAATTTTATCCCTGGGAGAAAAGCTCGGATAGGACGTTTTGTAATTCCTGGGGATCCACGTCCCGAAAAAGACGACCGTCATTGGCATACGAAATCTGCCCGGTTTCCTCCGATACTATTACTGTCACGGCATCGGAATCTTCCGTTGCGCCAACCCCCGCCTTATGCCGCATTCCGTTAAGACGATGATAGGCCGGGTTCTGGGATAACGGCAAAGTGCAGTTGGCCGCCAGAAGCTGGTTGCCCCTGATTACAACGGCGCCGTCATGTAAAGGAGTATAAGGCGTGAAAACAGTTTGTAATAGTTCAGCGGAAACGTCGGAGTTGATCGGTTTTCCCGAATCGATAACATTTTTCAATTTTACGTTACGTTCCAAAACTATCAATGCTCCGTAATGCATCTCTGCCAGCTTCTGAGCAGCCGTTACGATAGCTTCGGTGGTACTCTTAAGTTCCGGGCTGATAATAAACCTGACCAGACGACTCTGCCCGAGTTTCACCAAAGCCCGTCTCAATTCAGGCTGAAACAGCACCGCCAGAATAATTATTCCGGCTATGAGGATATTGGAAAAAAGCCATTTTACCATATCCAATCCGAACCAGAAAGCCGAGAAGCTGATGGCGAAAACGATAAACAAACCGATTATAAGCTGTACGGATCGGGCTTCTTTCAAGAACATCAATGCCCTATAAAAGAAATATGATACGATGAGGATATCGATCAGATCGATAAATGTAAAAGTTAAGAATCCAATTCGGAATAATGCCATAATCGTTACGCCGTCACGATCTTATCAAGTATCGTTAACGCCCTCCTCGTTTCGACAACATCGTGTACCCTGACAATATCCGCGCCGTTAAGAACAGCGTAGCATGCCGCGGCCAGGGATCCCTCCAAACGTTCATCCTGCTCAAGATCGAGTGTTTTACCAATAAACGATTTTCTCGACGCTCCCACAAGTAAATGATGATCGATTTCCAAAAAACGGTGCAGTTTTTTTAGTATCATAAAATTCCCGTCGATCGATTTCCCGAATCCAATTCCCGGATCGATGATAATCTTATCTTTAGATACTCCCGCATTAATCGCCTTCCGGGCAGCGTCCGCCAGAAACGACGATATCTCACCAATAATATCGTCATAATCGGTATCCTCCTGCATATTTTTTGGAGTACCGCGCATATGCATCAGCACGAGATAAGCGTCTTTTCCGGCCGCTATTGCCGCGATTTTCTCGTCGGCGCCTAACGCGGAGATATCGTTAATCATACATGCTCCCGCCTCCAGCGCTTTTTCGGCTACCTCCGATTTCACCGTATCAATCGAAATCGGGGTTTTATATTCAGCAACGAGCCGTTCAATTACCGGTATTACCCGGCTTAACTCTTCCTCGACCGAAACTCCCTCGGAGCCGGGCCTCGACGATTCCCCACCGATATCGATAATATCGGCCCCGGACTCGATCATAGAAACGGCATGATTGAACGCCTTATCGGGAGCCAAAAACCGTCCCCCGTCCGAAAACGAATCGGGAGTGATATTTAGTATCCCCATGATCAGGGGGCGAATACCCAGATCGGTTATTTTCCCGGACAAAAACACTCTCCGTCTACGTTATACCGATTTTATCAATATCAGGGCTTCTTCACGTGTCGCTTCATTCTTCAAAGCCCCCCTCACCGCGGAACTAATCGTTTTTATTCCAGGCTGACGTAAGCCGCGCATTGTAAGGCAAAGCTGATCCGCCTCCACCACCACCAGAACACCTTTCGGCCCCAGAACGCTGACAATGGTATCCGCGATTTGCGTGGTCATCCGCTCCTGAATCTGCGGTCTGTGAGATATCGATTCCACCACTCTCACCAGCCGGGAAAAACCGGTAACAGAATTGTTCTCGGGGATATATGCTATATGCACTTTCCCGAAAAAAGGGAGTAGATGATGCTCGCAGATGGAGAAAAACGATATATCCTTGGCGATAATTAACTCGTCGCGGTTCTCGGCGTGATAAAGTTTTAGCGATTGTTTCGGATCCTCGGCGAGTCCAGAAAAAAACTCGCAGTAAAATTCCGCCACCCGTTCGGCGGTGTCTTTAAGCCCTTCGGTCGTCCTGTCAAGACCGAGACCGTCGAGGATTAACTCCACCCCTTTAACCACGCTGGCTTTATCCATCGATGTTTTTCTCGTCGGCATGATCCGACTCCTCGGCGGTTTTAGGAATATCTTCGCCGCTAAGCTCTTTTAACAACCGGTCTATCTCGTCACCGTCGAGAATCTCTTTTTCCAAAAGAGCCTCAGCCACGATCTCGAGCTTATCTAAATTCGATTTTAAAAGATCGGAGGCTGTAGCCTCGGCCTCACGGAGAATACGACCAATCTCCGTATCAATATTCTCCGCGGTGCTCTCCGAATAATCGCGTTTTTTGGCGAAATCGCGTCCAATGAAAATTTCCTCGTCTTTTCTTCCGAAGGCGAGCGGCCCTATTTTTTCGGACATCCCCCAGTCGCAAACCATTTTTCTGGCAAGTTCCGTAGCCTTTTGCAGATCGTTGCCCGCTCCGGTCGTCAAATGATCGAATTTGAGTTTCTCGGCGGCCCTGCCGCCAAACAGATGAACCAGCCTGGTCTCGAGATATTTCTTGGAAAGCGTATGACGTTCGTCAATAGGCAGATAATGGGTAAGTCCAAGTGCCATACCTCGCGGTATGATAGTTACTTTATGTACCGGATCGGAACCGGGAATCAGTTTTGCCACTAAGGCATGTCCGGCTTCATGATAGGCCGTGGTCTTTTTCTCCTCGGGAGTTATCACCAACGATCTGCGCTCGGTGCCCATCATCACTTTATCCTTGGCTTCCTCAAAATCCTCCATGGTAACCGATTTGTGATCTTTGCGTGCCGCCAACAACGCCGCCTCGTTTACCAGGTTGGCCAGATCGGCGCCTGTCATACCGGGCGTTCCCCTTGCGAGGACTTTCAGATCGACTTCATCATTGGCTTTGATCTTTTTAGTGTGAACCTTAAGAATACCCTCACGTCCTTTGACATCGGGAATATCCACTACTATCTGACGATCGAATCGACCGGGCCGTAATAACGCGGGATCTAAAACGTCCGGTCGGTTAGTGGCGGCGACGAGAATTACACCTTCGTTCGATTCAAAACCGTCCATTTCCACTAGAAGCTGATTCAATGTCTGCTCGCGCTCGTCGTGACCGCCACCCAAACCCGCACCCCTATGCCTGCCGACAGCGTCGATTTCATCGATAAAGATGATACACGGTGCGTTTCTTTTGCCCTGATCGAACAGATCACGCACTCGCGACGCTCCCACACCGACGAACATCTCGACAAAATCGGAACCGGACATGGAGAAAAAGGGTACTTCCGCTTCTCCTGCCACCGCTCTTGCCAACAAAGTCTTCCCGGTACCGGGCGCGCCCAACAGAAGTGCGCCTTTGGGAATTTTACCGCCGAGCTTTTGGAATTTGCCGGGATCTCTTAAAAACTCGATAATCTCCTCGAGTTCCTGCTTGGCCTCGTCGCATCCGGCGACATCAGCAAAAGTAGCCTTCGGTTTTGAGCCGGTAAGTAATTTCGCTTTAGATTTTCCGAACGAGAAAATCCCTTTCGGCCCGCCACCCTGCATCTGTCTGATCATAAAAAGCCAGAAGAATATCAGAAACAGCCAGGGAAGCGCGTAGATCAAGAGATTTCCCCAGTTAGAACTGCCCCTGGCCTCGATTAAAACACCGTTATCCTGCAGTAATACAAGAAGGTTCTCGTCGCCGGTGAACGGGATCATGCTTAAAAACTTGAATCCGGTTACTTCCCGGTTTTGTATGACCTTGGTGAATTCGGTTTTGAATTCGCCGGATACCTTGCGATCCTCGAAAGTGACTTTCTCCACGTTTCCTATTTTGACCTGGTTTAAAAGCTCGGTATACGATATTTCGACCGTATCCCTTCCAGGCCCGAAATAATAGCTGAACGCCCAAAACGAAAGCAGGATTATAATGGCCCAGATGGCCATAGTTTTGGCTGTTTTCTGCCAATTGAAACCGGGCCCCTCTTCCGGAGGTCCGCCTTTTGGTGGCTCCCGGCGAGGTTCATCCTTACGCTTGTTTAAGTTGTCATCGTCGAGTTTATTCTCTAAAAAGTATTTCATGAATCAGTCCTTAGCGATAAATGGAAGTTGTCTGTGCCTTTCATCGAAATCCAAACCGTACCCGACCGCGAATACGTCAGGAATCTCAAAGCCCACATATTTTATGTCTAATTTTACTTTTCGTCCCTTATTTTTATCGAGTAACGTCACGAACTCTATCGACTCCGGCTGTCGTAGCTGAAGATACTGTTGAAGATAGGTGGCGGTTAAACCGCTGTCGATAATATCCTCGACAATCAAAACGTGACGTCCCCGTATATTAATATTGATATCCTTTAGTAATCGCACAATTCCCGATCCTCTTTTCGATTGGCCATATGAGGCGACACTCATGAAATCGATCTCACAATCGACACCCGCCGCCCGGATCAGATCGGCCATAAACATGAAGCTCCCCTTCAGAATCCCGACAAAAACGGGCGTTTTATTCTCGTAATCGGAGGCGATCTTTTTACCCAACGATTTAATTCTCGTTTGTAAACGTTTTTCCGCTATTATTGTTCGCATAATTTCACGCTTAAAACGTCTTTTGTTTTCGATCCCACTTTGAAATCGTCGGAAATCATCACTCCGGCAATCCAGGCGATCTTGTCGCCGACGATCAGCAAAGGGATCAGGGTTCTCTCGTGTGACGGTATCCCGCGATCGGAGAAAACATCCGAAAGAAGCCGCCTGCCCCTCATCCCGAACGGCCTTATCTTATCCCCGTCTTTCCAGAACCTGATTTTTCCGTCGGGAATCATCGCATTATCTAACAGAGCGTGTTCCGGAACGGTTTTCAGTCTTTTGATCTCCGATCTTTTTAAAACCTCTGACCTCAACAGCAGATCCGAAAACGGTATCGTCGTAGCGCCAGGAATTCGCAGTTTCACCGACACCCTCTTCGTACCAGGAAGGAAAACCGAAACGCTGTTTTTCGATTTTTCGATCCAGATGCCGTTGCCCAGATGCGATCCGGCTCCACTTCTGCCGCTTATTATCTTTTCCGCCCTGGATAGGGCATCGTACGACGGCTTATAATATCCGTCATTTAGGCCGCGGAAGGCCTCGATCACGATTTTTTTCCTAAGCTTTTTATCATAATCTTTTAATTTTGCTAAATCAAGGACTATTTTACTCTTACCTGCCTCGACCAGCAAGTCCTCGTAAGCTGATACCG
>JAZGHS010000029.1:0-9141 GCA_036481315.1 Candidatus Zixiibacteriota bacterium
ATTTTAATTTTATATATTCTCTTTCTCGGATTTCACGTTCGATATCCCCGGCTTCCTCTATATCCGCGTCGATAACAGCATAACCCGCGTTTTCAATCGCCGATTTTAATTCTCCGAGGCTGACTCCGCCGAAATGAGAAATTGCCGCCCGCTCGGTGGCCAGGTTCACGCTCGCGCTCGTTACCCCCTCTATACCGCCCAGGCTTTTTTCGATAGCGGCTACACACGACGCGCAACTCATACCGGAGATGGCAAGTTTCGTGGTTTGTAATGGCACATCGTATCCGGACGATTTAATTCTATCTATGATCTTATTCGTATCTATCATAGCGGGATCGTATTTGATGGTGGCTTTCTCCGTAGCCAGGTTTACCGTCGATTCAATCACTCCATCGAGTTCACCGATTGCCTTTTCCACCTTGCCCACGCATGACGCGCAGCTCATGCCGGTAACAGGAAGGGATATCTCTATACCACCGCCCTTTTTACTATGGGATGGTTCGGCTATCGTCTCCTTCGATTCGTTCAGATAGGTTAAAGGCGATCTCTCGAATTTGTTCTTACAACCCTCCGCGCAAAAGAAATAGCTTTCACCATCATATTCTGTTTTGAATTTGGCCGTTTCCGTATCGACTGTCATTTTGCAAACGGGATCGGTCGCTTTCATCTATTCTCCTGATCCTACCTTGATAATATAACCTATCGTATATTCAATCCACGTCAGTTTTCGTCGAGAAGTTGTTCCATCTCATCCACTAGTTCGGAGAATAGAGCCGCAGTATCGTTAATCGGCCCCGGCGTGGTCATATCGACTCCGACCTTTTTAAGCTGCTCTACCGGATAATTGTTTCCTCCCCAGGTCAGGAACTCGAGGTATTTTTTTCTGGTCTCCTTATCGCCGTCGACAATTTTCTTCGATAATGCTAACGCTGCCGCGTGACTCGTAGCATACTGGAAAACGTAATACGGTCTGTGGGTGAAGAAATGCGGCATACGCATAGCTCCCCAGCCGCCCCATTCATCCATCACCATTTCCGGTCCCCAGTATTTTTGGTAAAGATCCGTGTATAGTTGTTTCATTCCCTCGGCGGAGAGGGCCTCACCGCTTTCGACTGTATTGTGAATGGCTAATTCGAATTCGGTAAGCAATGTCTGAAAATAGAATGTGCCGATAAATTCATCGATGAAATGATACAAAAGCGACATTTTTTCCTGTTTATCTTTAGCGTTGTTTATCATGTACCTGATCATGATAGTCTCGTTTGTGATTGACGCCACCTCCGCCACAAATGTCGCGTAATGGGAATTCCTATAGGTCCGGGCTTTCTGAGAATAAAAACTGTGCATGGCATGGCCCATTTCATGAGAAAGGGTAAATAGTCCCTCGATGTTATCATTGTAGTTCATCAAAATGTAAGGATGAGTGGAGTATGATCCCCATTTGTAACCGCCGCCTCTTTTGCCCTCGGTTTCGTACACGTCGATCCAGCCCGAGTTCAATCCCATTTTCAGATCAGCCAGGTAATCCTTGCCCATCGGTTTGAGCCCCTCCGCCAGGATCTTTTTAGCATCGTCAAATGTGATCTTCTTATCAGCGTCCGGCACAAGCGGTACGTTAGTATCGTAGCCGTGTAATTCGTCGAGACCCATCACTTTTTTGCGTATGGACATCCATTTATGAAGCGGTGCGAGGTTGGCGTTGACCGCATCGACCAAACCGGTTACGACCGAGGGTGGGATGTTGTTATCGTCGAGGGTATGCGCCAGCGCGCTGTTGTATTTCCGGACCTGAGCGTAAAACCAGTTAATCTTCACTTTTGACGTTAACGCCGCGCCGATAGTGTTGAAATATATTTCATAAGCTTTATTGTATGCTTTGCTGGCGTTTCTTCTAACCTCGCGGTTCGGCGATTTGAGGATTTCGCTGTAACGCTGCCTGGTAAGCTCGATTTCGTCGCCGTTTTCGTCGACGACGGTCGGGAATTTAATATCGGCATAATAAAGCATGCGGAATATATCTTTTGTCCCACCTGTAGCGTCGCCGGCTAAAGCAAGGATACTCTCTTCAGCAGGAGAAAGGATATGTTTTTTCGTACGAATCAGGTCCTCGAGATAAAATGAATACTCTTTCAAACCTTTGTGGGATGACAGAAAATCCATTAGTTTTTCGCTGGGGATTTCGAGTATTTCGGGACCTATATACGATTCCGTTGCCATGAAACGAGAATCGAGAGCGCCTATTTTCCCGCCAAGCTGTTGATATTCGGATATTCTGGTATCCTCGTCCTGTTTCATATTAGCGTAAACATAGAGCTTACCCAGGATAATATTGAGCTCGTCCTGCAACTGAAGACACTCATAAAGGATATCGGCCGATTCGCCCAGCCTGCCCTTGTAAGTCTCGAGTTCGTTCATCCGCGATTGTAATACTTCATAATCGGCCAACCAGGCCACCGTATCAGCATAGATATGTTCAAGCTTCCATTTGTAATTATCATCGACATCAGATCTCTGGGGGACCTTCTTAACCTCGGCCAGCGCGGTAGCCGCCATACCCATAATTAAAGCCGCCAGAATAACGGGGAGCGCGATCGAGAATTTCATTTTGCTCATCTTTTCTCCTTTGGTTAAAAACAAAAGCGGGATAGCTTAACCGGCATCCCGTATAGAATACATTATAAAACGAAAAATGTTTCGATAATCAATAGGTATTTTTCCGGGTTACTTGAGAAGATTACACATTCTTGTTTCGTTATGGTTTCCGGCCATGATTTTATAGAAATAGATCCCCGACGATACGTTTCCGGCGTTCCAGACAATCGAATGAGAACCGGCTGACTTATACCCCGAAACAAGTGTCTCGATCATACGGCCCCTGATATCGAAGATGTCGATATTCACCCGGCTACCCTCGGAAATCGTATAGTTGATCGTTGTTGACGCGTTGAAAGGATTGGGATAATTCTGTGAAAGCGTTAATTCATCGGGACGCGTAACGTCCCCGGCAATATCGGTTTGCTGTGAAAGGCGGAAAATCATCAAGGATGATCGATCGGCGACGAATATAAGATCGTTCCAGAATCTCACCGCCGACGCGAAACCGGGTGTATCGTAGTCGGCCACGAATACGGGATTGGTGAAATCCTCGATATAGGCTATATGCAATCCCGCGTCGCCATCGGCGATATACAAATACTCGGTCTCTATCCAGATATCCATAGCGCTTCCGGGGGTATCGTAACTCGTTAACAGGATCTGATTCGCGGGATCGTTGAAATCCAGGATTTGAACGCCGGCGGCGCTATCGGCAATGAATAGAAAATCGTAATATTTGAAAACCTCATGGGCTGAACCGGGCGAATCATATCCTCCCACGAATGTAAGAGAATCAAGAAAGAAAGCGTCGTAATAAAAGGTGCCCCATTCTCCCGCGATAAGATGAACTACTCCGCAGGGACCCTTTATTCCCGTGGCCGGGGCCGGTGTTTCATGATTGCTCATCCATAACGGCTGCTCCGGATTGATAACTTCGATAAGTTGGATGCCGGAATCACCGTCGGCAACATACGCAATTCCGCATCCGGCGAAAACGTCGTAGGCGTAGCCGGGCGTATCGAGTTTGCCGTAAATATAAGGTTCGTATGGATCGGAGATATCCATGATTGCCAATCCGCTGTCCCCGCAAGCGGCGAAAATCAGCCAATCCTGAAGGAATATATTTTCCAGATTACCGGGCGTCTCGAGCTGACCGAGCAATAAAGGATTATCAGGATGACTGACATCGTAAATCTTCAAACCCGATTCAACGCCGGCGAGATAAGCATAACCCCCGAAAACCTCGAGCCGATCGACCCGGCCATCGATTTGTGTTATCGATAACAGTTCAAGCTCCTGGGCATCCGCTACCGAAATAATAACCATCATCAAAGCAACGATCGCTACGAGGAGAAAAATCGATTTCATGCTAATAGTAACGAAATTGGTTTTCAACATCGTATTAGAGAACAAAAAAAGCAGGGAATATGTTCCTTGAGAACAATTCCCCGCCTTGAATCTCTCTTGTTTCAGCAGAATCAATTATTTAAGCAGATTGCACCGTCTGGTTTGCGAATAATCATCAGAGGAGATTCTGTAGAAATAGACGCCCGATGACACATTGTCGGCGTTCCATACTACTGAATGCTGTCCGGCGCTCTGATGATCTGAAAAGAGGGTTTTGATTTTACGACCGATAATATCGTAAACGTCGATAGTGACGTTGCTTCCCTCGGGAAGGCTGTAGTTGATGGTAGTCGAGGCGTTGAACGGATTCGGGTAGTTCTGAGCCAAAGAATAAAATTCGGGAATTCTGATGTCGTCATCAATTCCTAAAGGTACCGGGATTTCGAAAGTGGCAATAGAGACTTCGATTTCATCGTTATCCATCTCGCCTGTTTCGAAATCCACCCATACCATACCGCCGTTATCCTCCTGAACCCCGATAATGAAAGCGTCATAGTGGCGAAAACCATAACTAGAGTCGGCGGCGGTCATGGTGAAATACATTATCCGGCTAAAGTCGTCTGGCGACCTAATAGCATTTACTGAATCGGGCCACTCCTCGCCGAAATCTTTAATGGCAAGATAGGATTGATTGGTGTATCCGTCGCTTTCAAAATCTTCATCCGGTTCCAGGAAACTAACGTCATCCCAGAGAGGAAGAGGATAGAAAATTTCTCCTGAACCCCTTGATTCGCCCTGGATATAATGATCTTTGCTTGCCAGGGGAAGATGGAAACCGACGATATTGATTCGCGGTGCCGTGCGAACCCAGATATCGACATTGAATGTCTCATTTGTGTCGGCTAAGATTTCTCCGGCTTCGTTCCCGTCGAGAGGACCTACTACGATTTTGGTTGTTTGAGCCGTCGCCAGGCTAAAGGTCATCACGACCGTAAACGCCAACCATATGGTTCTTTTCATACCACCACTCCTACTTGAGGAAACGGTAAATATAGTTATCAAAGATGCGGTCATCTTAGCCGTTACTTACATTTAAATAAGCTATTATGATCCCGATTAGTCAAGCGGAAATTATTTTGACATGTATAAAAAAAGCGGGGAATATGTTCCTTAAGAACAATTCCCCGCCTTGAATCTCTTATTTCAGCAGAATCGATTACTTAAGCAGATTGCACCTTCTGGTTTGCGAATAATCATCGGAGGAAATTCTGTAGAAATAGACGCCCGATGACACATTGTCGGCGTTCCAAACTACCGAATGCTCCCCTGCGTTCTGATGACCGGAAACGAGGGTTTTGATTTTACGACCGATAATATCGTAAACATCGATAGTAACGTAGCTTCCCTCGGGAAGGCTGTAGTTGATGGTGGTCGAGGCGTTGAACGGATTGGGATAGTTCTGGGACATGGAGAAGGAATTGGGTATCTCGATCTCATCATCGATATCGGTGGTCGCCGGCAATTCGAGTGTGGCGATGGAGACTTCGATATCGTCGTTATCCATTTCACCCGTCAGGAAATCCACCCAGACCATGCCGCCGTTATCATCCTGAGTACCGATCATAAAAGCGTCATCGTGAGGAAATCCGTAGCCTGAGTCGGCAGTTGTCATTGTATAAAACATTATCTGCGAAAAATAGCCGTCGGATTTGATAGCATTGATCGAATCGGGATCTTCCGCGCCGAAGTCCTTAATGGCAAGGTAAGAGTGGTTGCTGTAGCCATCGTTTTGCGAATCTTCGTTCGGATCTAAGAAAGATTGATCGTCCCAGAGAGGAAGAGGATAAAATACTTCGCCTTCTACTCTGGAATCACCTTGAATGTATTCGTTCTTACTTGCCAGGGGAAGATGCAAGCCGACAATATTGATTCCCGGGGCGGTACGAACCCAGATCTGGATTTCAATAACCTCGTTGGTGTCAGCTACGATTGCCCCTGCGTCTTCACCGTCCAGCGGACCAATTACAATTTTGGTCGTTTGGGCCGTTGCCAGGCCAAAGGTCAGTAAGACCGCTAGCGCCAGCAATAACATTTTTTTCATACCTTACTCCTTCTTAAGAAAACATTTTATTCTATTATCATTTTCAGATACCCATAAAACCCGCGCTTTTCTTTCGAAAGGATTGACTTGCGTCTCAAAAGTCAAGCGGGAATTACTATTTGCAAAAGAAATATATGTTTTTTCCTATTTCGGTCAAGTCTTTTCTTAAAAAAATATCTCAACCAAAATCCGGTCAAGTACTTGACAAACTACTGCATGATCTGACTTTGAGACGATTCTCCTTATTGGCGTCTAGCGGTATCGACTCACGTTCACCTCCCGCAGTTTGGCGTATTTCCTTGTGGCACAACATATTACCATATCTTTCGATCGTCTGGAATACAAAAAGAAACCCCCAAATTATCTGATTTTCAGCCGTCAAATTTCAAATTCCCACACGATCCTCGAATCGATGATCAAATTTTATACAGACCGATTTATCGATCGAACGATTTTATTGTTCCGGCGGTTGACAATATTCGCAAGGTTCCGCCCGCCAGAAATTGTCGGGGTAATATTTCATAAAAAGATAAAAATCGGCAATATTAAACGTGCAGGAATTGTTCAGATCGAAAGCCACAGCGAATGTTTCTCCTTCCCCCGGCGGACACTGACACAAAACCGCAGGGTACGGCGCACAGGTCACAAGATACGAATAAGCGTTTAACAAATCAGCGACATTTACCGATCCGTTGCCATTATAATCGCAGAGGATATAGTCTCCGCAGAATTGCTCGAACTGCAGGCATGCGAAATCGAGTTCGTATTGCGAGGGGTCAAGCTCACCCTGATTGAAATCGACGAGCACGATCCCCCCGTTATCGGGATGCGTACCTTCGATAAAAGCGTTGCAAAATGGGATATTAAATTGATCTGTAGCTCCAGCGGCCATCTTATAAGTCGCGATCTTCCACCATTCACCGTTTGTTTCGATTGCGTCATCAAGGTCATCGCTTACGCCCATTATCGATTGATTAGTATAACCATCGTTCTCGGGATCATCGTTGGGATCTAAGAAATCCGCAACCCACCAATCCCACAACGGTTCCTCAAAAGTCCCGTCGTTGCGGCTGGAAATATATTCGTTGTTAGAGGAAAGAGGAAGATGCATCCCCACAATTCTGATACCTTGTTCGGTCCTTATCCAGACGTCCACATCCACCGTAGCGCCCTCGTAGGTATGAATAATCCCCGCGCTATCCCCCTCCAGCGGCCCGAATATGAGCTTGGTGGTTTGCGCAGCCCCTGAGCCATAGAAAACCGCCGTAATCAATACTATCGCTAATATCAAGGATTTTCTCATAACTACCCCTATTTAAGCAAAACGGAAAGTCTCGATTCGGTAAACTCTCCGGCCCGGATTTTATAGAGATAAACACCTGACGATACATCTTCCGCGTCCCAGATTACCGAATGCGAACCGGCCGGTTTCGTTTCGTCTATCAGCGTCGCGATTTTAGCTCCCAGGATATTATATATATCGATTCTAACGTCGCTACGTTCCGGCAAATCATATCCGATAGTGGTTTTGGCGTTAAACGGGTTGGGATAGTTCTGCGAGAGGGCAAAACCATCCGGCAGATCGATATCATCGTCGACACCGAGAACCTCGCCTAACATGAGCGGCGCGAAACTGAATTCAATATCAGCGTCATCCATCTCAAACGTATCAAAATCGACCAGAACAACGTCACCATTACAATCCTGGTTTCCCAGGATAAAGGTGTCGTAATGTATTTCGTTATCCACCTCTTCGACTGTTGTCATTAAGAAAATCGCGATCATCCACCATTCGCCATCGGTATTGATACCATTATCAGGTGTTGGAAACGGTATCCAGTCGAAATCTTTGTTCGCCCAAAGTGATTGGTTAGTATAACCATCGTTACCGGGATCGTTATTGGGTCCTAAAAACCTGACGTCGTCCCAGAGATTAAAAGGATACAGCAGATCACCCGCCTCTCGAGAATCATCCTGAATATAAAGATCATTCGACGAAAGAGGCAGATGCAAAGCCACGATATTGATACCGGGCGCGGTGCGCACCCAAACCTCGAGAGCGATAGAATCATTCGGGGCGGCCACGATAGTTCCAGCGCTGTCCCCCTCCAGCGGTCCGAAGACGAGCTTGGTGGTTTGCGCGGAAATAGCGCTTGAGATAAGAACGATAAATAAAGATAAAATTATCCTTTTCATCTTATCCTCTTTTCAACTCTCATCCCAGGGCGGGCAGTACTCGCATGGCACCAACTCGGGCGACCCCGTTTTCAATTTTGAGAATGCCGCGATAACATCGGCAATATTAAATATACAATTATTGTTAACGTCCATTGCCACCGCCCAATCCACGCCGCTACCAGCCGGACATTCACATAGAAGAGCCGCGTCGGGATTCCCGGTTTTCAGTTTTGAAAATGACGCAATTACGTCCGCGACGTTGAAATCACCGCTGCCATTGTAATCTCCGAGCGAATATTGGACACATTCGTTTTCTATAACGGTCAAACACGAAAATTCTACCTCGTAAACTGACGGATCCAATATATAATCCGGGAAGGCTATCAGTTTGAGTTCTTCGACCAAGGGGTGGAAACCCTCGATAAAAGAGTCGCAAAGTAACTCACCTTCGGTTTCAGCTGTTAAAGCTATCTTATAAGAGGCAATTAACCACCATTCACCGTCGGTGTCTATACCATCATCAGGTTCAGGAAACGACGGATAGTCTTTGGTGCACCTGAGGGAATGCACCGTATAACCTTCATTTACGGGATCATTTTGCGCCGGGTAATAAACGTTATGATCCCAAATAGTTAGTGGGTAATAGAATTCTATCTCGGCATCCGAATTGCCCTGAATGTGAAGGTCGTTAGTTGACATCGGAAAATGAAAATATACGATGTTCGTATCCGGAGCTGTTCGCATCCAAACTTCCAAAAAGAAAGTTGCGTTTCTATATACTTCTAATACCCCCGCGTTATCGCCATCCCTGGGGCCGAATATGAGCTTGGTGGTCTGGGCGGTAGCGACGTTTGAAATTATGGCAACAGCCATCGTAAGCAACGTTATCTTTTTCATATTATCTTCCTTTCAACTCTCAT
>JAZGHS010000030.1:0-5657 GCA_036481315.1 Candidatus Zixiibacteriota bacterium
GAAAAAAGCATTATGGAGACGATCGAAACGGAAAATCCCGATCTTGCGGCCGAGATTAAAAATCTCATGTTCGTCTTCGAGGATATCATTCTACTCGATAACCGTTCCATACAGAGAACGTTGAAAGAGGTCGAGACAAAAGACCTGGCGATAGCCCTGAAGGCGGCTTCGGACGATGTCAAAGAGAAAATATTCACCAACGTATCCGAAAGGGTCGGTTCCATGATCAAAGAAGAAATGGAGTTTATGGGACCTATGAGGCTTTCCGATGTGGAGGCGACCCAGCAAAAAGTCGTGGAAACCATAAGAAGACTGCAGGAGGAAGGCCAGATTATAATCTCCGGCAGAGGCGGGAAGGAAGAGCTTGTTGTTTAACAGGGTTATCAAAGACGTTGACGTCGAAAACTCAAAGATTATCCCCAACATCCGGAAATCGCGTCGGATTATTCCCGCTGAAGATGTGATTATCGAAAAGGCGATAAGGATTAATACGGCTGCCCCGCATATAGAACAGGTTGTCGATACGCCGGCTCAGTCGGTCAAGGACCGGGGAACGAACCCGGAGAGCGTACCATTGAGCGAATTATCGCCGGGGGAATCGGCGAGGATTAACATGCTTGTCGAACAGAAAGTCCGCGAGTTCGAACAGAGATTCCAGGACGAAAAGGAGGCCGCTTTCAAAGAGGGCTTTGATCAGGGGCAAAAGCGGGGATTCCAGGATGGTACCGCCCGAATATCCGGTCTCGAAAAACTCTTAGACAGCATAAATTCCACTATAAAATCTCAGCGTGATGATATTCTGGGCGAAAGCGAAAAAGTTATCTCCAAGCTCGTAATAGAGATTGCCGAAGCTGTAATAGGCGAGGCCGTCATGAAATCGTCAAAAGAACTTCTCGATTTCAACCTAAAACGATGTCTTGAAGTGCTCGGCGGGTCAGGGAAGGTAAAAGTGCGGATAAGTCCGTCGGATTACGCATTCGCTGAAGCGGAATTACTGGGCGAACTTCGCCGCGATACAGAACAATTCGATTTTCAATTAGAACCCGATCCCGCTATTTCACCCGGTGGATGCTATATAGAGACCGAGGGCGGGGCTATCGACGCCCGAGTGGAATCTCAATTCGAACAGATAAAAAATAGTTTCCTTCAATTGGTTTGATATGTCCGGATTAATCGCCAACGTGGACAGGATCGCAAACTCCGTTCGCGAGGTAAACCTCATCAGGCAGAGTGGCGTTGTGGTATCGGTTACCGGGATGGTTATCGAATCGCTCGGTCCTCCCACCCAGGTCGGCGAACACTTGATTATAGAAAGAGATAAATTCGTCGGTTCGCCAATGACAGCCGAAGTCGTGGGCTTTAAAGACAATAAAGTAATTATCATGCCCTTGGGCGAAATGGAGGGAATATCGCCCGGCGCGAAAGTGTGGGCATTGGGACATCAACTCTCCATTCCGGTCGGGATCGAACTGCTGGGAAGGGTAATTGACGGTTTCGGGAGGCCCATAGATAGCAAAGGCCCCATATTAGCCGCAGAAAAAAGGCCGCTTCACGCCGAACCGCCTCACCCGTTGACGAGAAGGAGAATAACCGAACCGCTTTACACGGGTATTAAAGCTATCGATAGTTTCGTAACTAACGGTAAGGGGCAGAGAATTGGAATATTCTCAGGCTCCGGCGTAGGGAAATCGACCCTGATGGGTATGATCGCGAGATCGTCAAAGGCGGATGTAAACGTTATTGGGCTGATCGGGGAAAGGGGACGTGAGGTTCGCGATTTCATCGAAAAAGACCTCGGTTCGGAGGGTTTGAAACGCTCTGTCCTGGTGGTTGTAACGTCGGATAAACCCCCATTATCCCGCGTAAAAGGAGCGCTTTCGGCAACCGCTATCGCGGAGTATTTTCGCGATAAAGGGAAAAATGTCGTTTTAATGATAGACTCGCTGACCAGAATAGGGACCGCCCAGAGAGAGGTGGGACTTGCCGCCGGTGAGCCTCCCACAACTAAAGGATATACGCCATCTGTGTTTTCATTCTTCCCCAAACTCCTCGAACGCGCGGGGATGGGCGATAGAGGAAGTATTACCGGGTATTACAATGTGCTGGTCGAGGGCGACGATATCAACGACCCCATCGCCGATACCTCCAGGGCAATACTCGATGGGCATATTGTTCTATCGAGGGAACTCGCGTCCAGAAACCATTACCCCGCTATAGATATTCTCTCTTCGGTTTCGCGTCTGATGTATGATGTTGCCGATAAAGAGCATTACGAAACCGCGGCTAAAGCGAGGCGGTTGTTATCCGATTATTCGAAGGCCGAGGACCTGATAAATATCGGGGCGTACGTTAAGGGATCATCGGCCAAAATAGATTTTGCCATTGAACGAATAGATCCCTTAAATAAATTCCTGACCCAGGATATCGACGAGAGTTCGGATTTCGCCCCGGCTTTTGAGAAGCTTAAAACCATAGTTTCTTGATACCACTATGAAGAAGTTCAGTTTCAGGCTCGAACGTGTGCTTCGGTTTAAAGCGCAGATCGAAGAACAGAAAAAACTCCTTTTAGGCGAGAGAAATGTAATATTGAATAAAGAAAAGAATCTACTGGCCGGTCTCTTTGATAAAAAGACGAGATACATGGAAATCTATAGTTCTCTTTTTCAAGGCAAAATCGATATTCGCGGCCTGAAATCTGCTCATTCCTATGTCAATAAAGTAAAAGAGGATATATCGACGCAGGGAAGACAGGTTGTCAAGGCCGAAAAGCATGTAGAGGATGCGAAAATCGAAGTTAGAGATTCCATGCGGGACAGGAAAAAATATGATAACCTGAAAACGCGAAAACATAAAGAATACGATTTCGATGCCGGCAAGGCCGAGCAGAAGGAGATCGACGAGATCGCTTCACGGACCTGGAAACGAATTTTCCCGTAGTATTACTTTTGATAACCATATCTTAGTTACTTCAATTATATTACCCGAAACGGTTTATTCCTGTTGTGTTGGGAATTGGATTTTCATATACTTGTCAAAAGCAAAAAACGACTTTTTTAAAAGAGGGAGATGCTATCGAGGCATGAAATTATTCAAAATCAAATCACCGGTCATACGATCCCTGGCCCGGTTGTATCTCGGATTCGCAGGGGCTATCTTGTTTTTCGTTATCGTCTTTAACAATAAAACCTTCTACGAGTATATAAATGTTCCTTTTACATCATTTATAGTGATGGCTTCAAGTTTCCTGATAAACCTGTTCGGTGGAACCTCCTCGATCAGCGGAACTCATCTGTCGACGCCGGAATTCGGTATAAATGTCGTTGACGGTTGTAACGGTATCTACGCTACTGCTATTTTGCTGTCGGGCGTTATCGCCTATCCTGCGAAAATCAAATTAAAGATGATCGGGGTGCTGATTGGGTTTACGGCAATTTTCGCTTTAAATCTCGTTCGAGTTATCTCTCTGCTTTATCTGGGACAGTATTTCCCGAGTGTTTTTAAGGAAATTCACGTTTTCGTCTGGCAGCCGATCATAATTATCTGGGCTATTTATATCTGGTATTTATGGTGGAAACAAATTGAAGGTAAAAATCTCAAATAGCTGGCTTTTTCCGCTTAGGTTTATAATCTATCTTGCCCTGGCTTATGTTATTTGGGTTTTTACAGCTCCCGTGGGTACGAGAATACTCGCCGATATCGGGGGGGGTATCGTTTTACTGCTGGACAGAGCGGATTATACAAATGACATCAAGCCGTATGACGAATACATTATTATTGACCATAAGCATGACGGGGACGATAAGCCGCTCACAGTCGAATACAGGGGATTTACATTCAATCTCCCGTTTTTGGTAGCGTTGATCATGATGGTTCCTAAAGTAAACTATAAATTGCGATTTAAGATTCTGATTATAGGTATGGTAATTATATTTCCCATACAGGTTTTTAAATTTGTTGTCTATATCTTCAACTATTATTGTCAGAACATTCGCAGAAGAAGCGGCGCTTTTATTTATCCCGCTTATTTACATCATACTATCGGCTATGTTGATAAAGTCATGTGGCGTATCGACGGCCAGATTATACCGGTGCTCATCTGGGGAGGCTTATATTACTACTATAAATGGCATAACGTATTTACAAAATTACGGAAAGCCGAGCCTCGACTTGATTCGCCGGATAAAAAATAAGGAGCGCCTGCCTGAAGCGCCCCTTTTAAATCACATTTGAAAAAAAGCTATTCGGTTCTTTTCCAGTAGTAAACCCAGAGGTGAATGATATAGGCCACGATAACCGCGCTGACCAGGGTGCCTGCGATATCGAGGGTCGTTATGGATCCCTGGATCATACCCACGGCTATCAAGCCGACGATTACTACCAGCATCACCACCGCCAGCACTTTCGAGAATACCGACGGTATAAACAACGGTTCGCCCATTAATTCGCTCCTGCCATCATTGTATTACGTCGTCTTACCACCGCTATCGTTCCCATAACCAACAACATCAGAGATAAAAGAATCATGCCCCATTCCGAAAGAGTCGGTACAGGGGCGGTTTGCACCATGACAGCGTCTTGAACAGTAGTACCGCCATCGGTTATTACCACTCCGGGAACAACTATGTCGATATAGCCTGACGCGGAAAAGGTGACGGTGTATGTTCCGGCGATCAGGTCCATTGTGTAGAACCCGCTACTGTTGGTGGCCGCCGAACCGCTATTGCCTCCGCCGTCATCCGCGTAAATGTTTGCGCCGGATATAGGATTGGTATCGATGTCGGTAACCGTGCCCTGGAGAACTCCGGTCTGGACCGTGCCGACATTAAACGTTACCGGTACATCCACGCTCGGCTCGTCGGGATCATTAGAAATGATATTTATATTTCCATTGTAATTGCCTGTAATAAGATCCGCGGCGTCCATTGTAACCGTAATCGGCAGATCGCCGCCGCCCGGTATAGTACCCGCGTCGGGGTTTATCGAAAGCCAGGGATCCTGGGTTGTGCCTAATAAGCACATGCTCAAATCATAATCCACAAGGTTCATTATAGAGCCGTCCCACTGATACGCGAATCCGTCGCCCTGCATTGAATTCTGCCAGAGGAACCAGCAATTGTCGGTATTCCCCATACCCTCTATAGAAATCCAGCCGGAAGCCAGGCTTATAGACGGCGATAGGGCGACGATATACTCCTTCTGGACAAAACCGCTAAACGATTGGCCGGTATTCGAGGGGGTAACCGTGGCGTTATAAGTCTGTACTTCGGCGCCGGGCATACCGCCGTTATCCTGGTAAAATTTAATCTGAAGATCTATTGGCACATCATCGCATTCATACCAGCCAAAACCGTCATTGTAAGCGTCTATCCCCCAGAATCGGATCTCGCTGATCGAGCCCGAGGCTATAGCAAAACTCTCGTAAACCCTGTATCCCGCTTCGAAGTCCGAGGTGGCAAAAGTCCAATCATCGCCGGTGGAACTGGGGTTTAGAGAATATAGACTGCCCTCGGGAGGACAACCCGGCAAAGATACACCGGAAACATCGATAACGTAGCTACCATAATCGCCGCCATAGCCGTCTACTACTATATAATAAGTATTACCGGCGAACATGCCAACGTCGTAAAGTTCTGAAACATAGCCGGGGCAGGTATCGT
>JAZGHS010000031.1:0-23489 GCA_036481315.1 Candidatus Zixiibacteriota bacterium
ATCGCTCGCTATCGCCCCCAAGCCCCAGGAGCAATCCAAAAGGCTGTCGAGAATAGTCGGCGCGCCCGTGTCTATACAGGGTGAATCGTACAGGTCGCCGCAGGTTGTGGACATGAGATGATAATCATGATTCAGAGCATCTCGAAAAAGAGGCTCGACGCTTACGTTGCCTATTCCTGGCCAGAGAGTATCCTGGATATCGCAGTAAATGAATTCGGGGGTTCCTCCATCTATATGAATTTCATTGTCCGTTCTAGCGGTATTTGCCCAAAATATAGTATTTATGAAAACTGGAGAAGAATTATCCGCGCAGTAATATCCACCACCCGCAATATCAGCAGAATTATTGCTTACAGTATTATTATTAATTATGGGAGAATTGTTACCATAAGTGACAATACCGCCACCGAGATTCGCCGATATGTTTTCACTGATCAAATTATTCTCAATAACAGGGGATCCATATTCATAAAAGAAGATACCTCCTCCGGCATAGTCCGACGAATTTTCTGTAATAGTGTTATATCTGATGATGGGAGATCCCCCTCCGCAAAAAATCCCACCTCCAATCCCAGCATCTACATGATGGCTAGCAGAATTGCCTCGAATCGTGTTATTAATTATGGAATGATTGCCAACGGAGCAAATACCGCCGCCATCGTCGGCAGAATTCCCGATAATCAAGTTGTCTAAAACAGTAATGACGCTGTCGCCGTTTTGGCTAATACCGCCACCACGACCGCCAGACGAATTTCCAATAATGGTATTGTTTTTGACTGTAGCAGGCCCATCAAAAAAGAGCGAAAAAGAAATGCCGCCACCATCGTTTAATGAAGAATTTTCTGTTATGACGTTATTGGAGATAATAACAGGGGGGCCTTCCTCGCAGTGTATTCCACCTCCTCTATAGGCATAATTTTCTTTAATTATATTTTCCGTGATAGTACTTCCCGAACAGAAAATTCCCCCGCCAAAATCACCAGATCCATTTTGAATCGTAAATCCTGTAAGAACTGCTATCGTGTCATTTCCAAATGTCACCACCGTCCCCGCCGAATCCCCGTCAATGATCGTATCCGCTATATAGGTGGTATCCCCCGTCATCAAAAACAGAGACCCCAGCACGATATTATGCCCGTTGAAATTTATATTTTCCACATAAGTCCCCGGCTGGACCAGCACCGTGTCGCCATCGCTGGAAGCGTTTATCCCGGTCTGGATGGTCGGGTAGTCGTCCGGGATGTTGATTATGGTGGCATAAGCTTGCGCCGCGAAACAAATTGCCGCGACAATCGCGATTATTATAACCTTTTTCATAATTGCCTCCTCGGCCAGCTCCTACTAAAGCCTCAGCGTTAACAAATATAGCGGTTTATCCACGTTTGTAAAGGAAAAACGAGATTGCTTCGTCCCCGCCCGCGGCGGATCCTCGCAATGACCCGGATATCTAATTCCCCTTGCTTTACAACCTGAGTTTGTGTAGCTTTTCACAGGCAAAATGGGTGGCGCGATTTCTTTCAAGATGAGGTGAGCGATGTCGGAAATCTACAATGAAAGAGCATATAGAGATTTTTCCGAAAATCTCCGCACGGTTCTAAACGGCAAAAACATCAAACGTTATTCCATGCGCAAGCACAGGTCGCTGGCTGTCAAAACCGGCACCCAGACCGTGTTCGGCTCCTGGGGATGGCGTTCAGCGGTCTCTAGCAGGATCGGCCCCAAGACTGTCTATCTCGGCTCACCCGATGTCCGCCTGCCTAAGCTCTCGCCGCTTCAGAAGGGGATTATCTCCAACGCTCCCGACCAGCTTCATAAAGTACTTCAATTGATGCGGACGATGCCGTTTATTCACGTACGCCGTCAAATGGGCAACAATCCCGATTTCAACCCGATCTGCAACCTCTATATGTCGACTGCCGATCCCAAGAATTTCCGCACCGCTTATATGTGGGCCAATACTCTTGCCAAACCGGCAGGCCGTCCCGGGCCGGAATTCACAATGATTCATATCCCGGAGGAGCATCCGATACGTCAGCAGGTGCTATCAATTCCGGAACATAATATCAATATCGCTTTAGGCTCCGATTACATGGGCGAGGATAAAAAGGGGTTCTTACGTCAGGCGATGTGGACCGCCGACCGCAAAGGAATGCTCGGTCTTCACGCCGGGACCAAGGTTGTCTATGTAAAGGACTCTGTCTCCGGCAAGCTCAAGACGTTCGGCGTGCTGTTGTTCGGACTATCGGCCACCGGTAAATCGACATGGTCGTGTCATCAATTGGGGCTCAATCATAAAGAGGGGGAGAGAACCGAGGCTTCCCAGGACGATATAGTCTTCCTTCGTCCCGACGGTTCTACTTATGGCAGCGAGCAGGGATTTTTTGTCAAGACCGATGTCGATGTCAAATTGCAAGAGGCGATGTATTATGCCTTGATAGACAAAACCGCCCTCTATGAGAATGTCATGATCGATTATAAAGGGAATCCCGATTTTCTCGACGAACGTCTCAACGCCAATGGCAGGGCGGTAATTCAAAAGAGCAAAGTCCGGATTAAGATCGGCAATAAATTAGTACCTATCGAGGCGCCGAGCATAAACCTCCCCCCGATCGAAGAACTCGACGGACTGGTATTCGCGTTTATTACCCGACGTAACACGATCATGCCGTTCGCCCAGAAACTGACACTGGATCAGGCGGCGCTCGCTTACCTCTGGGGCGAATCGACACATAGTTTCGCGTCGGAACCGGTAAAGGCCGGCGAGTCGGTGCGTACGGTCGGCACCGATCCATTCATAATCGGGTCGCGCGGATTCAAGGTGAACCGTTTCTACGAGATACTCAAAGGGCTCGAATCACGATACCCGGAGAAACTTCATTTTTGCCAATACAACACCGGCGGAATGGGCGAGATTTTGGAAACCATCGAAAAAGACGGTATCAAAAAGAAGAATATGATCCGCAAGACAACCCGCGTCCCGATCGAGCTTATGGCCGCTATACAAAGGGGGGATTTACGCGGTACCAATAAGTATCGAAAAAGCCCGTTCGGTACCGACGAGGTCTATCAAAGCAAAGGTGGGGATCTCTCCAATTTCGATATTAACAGGTTTTATTCGAAAGAGCAGATCGATAATTATGTTCGGGAGATTGTCGCCGGGCGGAAGAAATTCACCGATGAGATAACCGCCGAGGGTCTCAATAGCGATATCATAAAGGAGGCCGAGAGCTCGTATAATATCTCTCCCGATACGAAAACACGGGCGGTATCTCCCGGAATACCGAAACAGAAATCAAAAGAAGAGAAAATGATAATCGATACATCTCCGCCGCGTTCCATGTTCTCGGATGTATCGTCGATAAACAGACCGCCAAGATCTTTTCGGGGACGATAATCGAATATTTACATCTGAGATGATTTATATTTATGAAAATGGTCTGACCTGTCCTGTTATAAATATCGCGCCGCGATTTAGATTGGAACTATCGCCGCTATATTTCCGTTTAATCTCCCGAGGTAAATGATGTTTCTTATTGTCGTAATAACGATCCTCTCTTTGATGTACGGTTATGTTGGGTGGCGGCTGATTGTCCCCGCCGCGTTCAGCGTTTCTGTAAATATCCTGCTCTGGGGCGCGCTTCTTTTATTCGCTGCGCTTCCATTTGTTGCTGCTATAACCAGGTTTCGGGGTATTGACGGTATCTGGCTCCATATCGCCTCCTGGGTCGGCTATTTCAGTTTCGGGTTTCTGACAATAGTGTTCGCCTTTATACTTTTCAAAGACCTCATGTTTCTGCTAACTGTCGGAGCGCATAAGATTTTTCAGTTCGCGCAAAACCTTTTCGGCTCGGGCGATATGACAACTCAGGCGGTCGATCCGGAACGTCGAAAACTGCTTTTAAATTCGATCAATGTCGGCATTCTCGGGGTTACCGGGGCGATGACTGGCTACGGCATGTACCAGGCTATGCGTATCCCCGATATTGTCGATATCGACATTCCGATAAACAACCTGCCCAACGATCTGGAGGGTTTTAGAATTGCGCAGATCACCGATATCCACATCAGCAGTATTATCAAACGATGGTTCGTGCAAGGGGTGGTCGAGAAGGTCAACGAACTTAAGCCCGACCTCATCGCCCTGACCGGCGATCTGGTCGACGGTTCCGTACGCCAGCTGGGAAACGATGTTGCACCGCTTGCGGATCTTAACGCCCCTTACGGCAAATATTTCATCACCGGCAATCATGAGTATTACTCCGGCGTGGGCCAATGGCTGACAGAAACGGCCAGGCTGGGGTTTGATACCCTCCTGAACGAACACCGGGTTATCGAACGTGGGGCGGGGAGGATGGTCTTAGCCGGTGTCACCGATTTCGCGGGCGGACAGTTTTCCAAAGATCACAAATCCGATCCCCACAAGGCAATCGCCGGGGCGCCGGACGGCGTGAAGATCCTGCTGGCTCATCAGCCCAAAAGCATCTACGAGGCGGCGAAGGCCGGATTCGATTTTGTCATCTCGGGCCATACCCACGGCGGCCAGTATTTCCCCTATCATTTCCTGGTGGCGCTGGTGCAGCCGTACGTACGGGGATTGCACAAATATAAGAATACCCATATCTACGTGAGCAAGGGGACCGGCCATTGGGGCCCGCAGATCCGTATCGGCGCGAAATCCGAGATCACTGTGCTGAGGTTGGTGCGGGGGTAGGAAGAAGCTCGAAAACGGATTATGACGATTATTCTTTATTGTTTTTCTTCGGCAAAATGTTTTTTTCAGCAACATCGCCAACAAGGAAGCGATCATCAATAAAATAATATAAACCAGCTGGTGCTTCTTTGCCATGTTCATTTAAGATATGCTTAACCTTGTCGGCAAAATTGCTAAGTATGATTCCAATACAACCTTTTATAGTTTCTAAAGGTTCATCGTTATTGATTATTGAATTACTATCAATATCATAATTTGAAAGAATTTTACTCGATATTTCCATTAAGCGTAATAACGATTGTGACTGAGCGCTGTGAGGGGTTACACCCGATAATTTCTTTAAAGAATTACTTATTCTATCAGCTAACCTTTCAACTTCCCAGAAAATCCTCCCTTGCCAATCTTGCCTCGGCTTACCATCCACGATATACCCGAATTTTACGCCGAGTCTTCTTGAAAATAAAACAAATGATTCATGAATCTCATTAATGTCGTAATAATGAATCATCTTAGGGTCTCGGCGATTTTCGTCGGTATAGGTTATTTGCAAGTCATACATCTGGTCAACCGGTTTTCCAGTTTGCCGTAAAGACAAACCGTCTATAAAATTTGCCTCCAACAATATAAGGAATTCATTTAACGAATAAAAAACACTGACTGATTCCCCGATAGCTATTTGATTGGCCAAATATATTATTGAGGCATTTAATTTTCCAAAAAAGCTTACTTGAAGAGACATAAACTTCTTATCCTGACGAAGTCTTTCGAACTCCGTTATAAAATTGCTTTTAAGCAGTGAACACGCCGGATGGCTCCAATTCCAGGTGCCATGCCTAGCTGTATCATTCCAAAATTTCTCTAACTTTTCTAGGGCTTCCAATAAAGGACTGAAAGTTGCTGGATAAAATGATTCTAATTCAGTTTGAATTGTGAAAGGTTTGCAAATCACACGTCCTGCCATTGAAGATTCCGTTGTTTTACCTTCATCGTTAAATCGGAGTCTCTTCTCGTATATATTATAGGCATCTGGATCTACAAGCACGCAGTAAAGGTCGGTTCTGTCTCGAAATACATCAAGAAAAATATCCAAGACGTGATCATCGCGAAATGAGTATCCGAAAACATATATTAACTTTATGTCTGGATCTCTCATAATCTTTTTTGCTTCGTTTATTATCTCAAACGTTGGTTCAATATATTGCCACTTACGCATCGGGTAGATAATAAGAGGTTCCAATTCCTCGCCAAAAACAGTCTTTATATTCCCTTTCGTTTCAACAGGCAATTTATAGAATTGACCGGTTTTGCTTCTATACCACAATATTGAACCATGAATTTTATATAGTTTTATTTGAGGGCCGTCTTTTCGTAACCGATCAAACTCAAAAACGTTACCAAAACCGTCCTCAAGTTTTAGTTTTTGCGAGTTACAGAATTGCTCAATTACTATATCATAATTTGTAGAGATTATACCTATAGAGTTGTATATTGTAATTAGATCTCGTAAGGGTTTAAGATATAATGTATTTTCTGGTTGTACGATACCTTTTTCCTTGATAAATGATTTTAGCTTTTTGCTAAGAGATAATTTTTTTAATTCGTCTATATCCATAGAAATGGATAAAATGGATAATAAAGGATCTTCCTCTGATTCTTCCAAACGAACCAGATTTTCGAGAATCATTTCTATGTCTATGGGTGGATTTTCGACTTTTTGCTTTATCTCCTGATGTATAACCAGAGAATCCTTTAACTTCTCAAAATGCTCAAGTTCTTTACCTTTTAATTTCCTCCCAAATTGTTCTACAAATTCCACAGTTGTAGGTACGTCAGCAGGCTTAGATGCCCCCGCCCCAAAGAAAAATACGGCTGGGCATTTTTGCTTTTCTTTAGGCTTTAATTCCTCGTCAGGATTTTGCAAGTAAGATTGGTGCCGATTGGTGGGTCCTTCAAAACCGAGATAATTCATCTTAATTACAAGCTCCTGCTCTGATATAAGGTTCGAATCATTGCCATAAAATAATCGATCACGATTTGGACGGCAAGAGATACTTTATAGTATTCCCCAATCATCGCCCATCCCGATCCACATTTCCCCTTCCTTTGTGAAAAAAAACGCTTGCGCAAACGAATTTTATTTCGATATTAACAGCCAAAATTGGAGATTGTCCGTGGGGGGATGCCCCAAAGGCGAATTCGAAAGGAGCAAATAAATGAAGGCCGAAATCGATCGCGATCAATGCACCGGCGACGAGATCTGTGTGGATCTCTGCCCCGAGGTGTTCGAGATGGAAGGTGATATCGCTAAAGTAATCGTGGAAAAAGTACCCGCGGATGTCGAGGACGCCTGCCGCGAGGCCGCCGACAGCTGTCCGGCGGAATGCATCAAGATTATCGAATAAGAACGAATTTATCGAATCCTAAGCCCCCTCGCCGTCAGGCCGGGGGGCTTTTTCGTGATTGGGGAATAGCCTTAAATCATAATGAAACCCTTTGAACCGATATCATGTTTATGTATATAAGGAATGAATATGCGTAATGAAATGCACAAAAGGCTTTTAAGGCTCGATCTCGGGAAAACCGACTACGTGGAAACGTGGGATCTGCAAAAACGTCTCGTGGAGCTACGTCGTGACGGCAAGATCCCCGACTGCCTGATTCTAACCGAGCATAATCCGGTTATCACTATGGGCCGGGCGACATCGAAAGAAAACCTGCTCTATACCCCCGCCGAGTTGAAAACGCGCGGGGTTGAGCTGTTCGAGATCGAACGGGGCGGCGATATCACATTCCATGGACCGGGACAGCTTGTGGCCTATCCCATAATCGATCTGGACAATCACGGCCGCGACCTGCATAAGTATCTTCGCGATCTCGAACGGGTGGTGATCGAAACTCTCGATGACCTGGGAATCAAAGCCGGACTCAAGCCGGGACTTACCGGCGTCTGGGCCGACGATCACAAGCTGGCCGCGATCGGTGTGGCGGTTAAGCGATGGGTCACATATCATGGTTTGGCATTGAATGTCAGCACCGATCTCGATTATTTCAAGCTGATCAATCCCTGCGGGATCACCGTATACCCGGTCGGATCGATTGAATCGAATCTCGAAAAGAAAACAGAATTTGATCGGGTAGCGGGTCTTTTGGCTCTGAACTTTTCCGCGACGTTCAATTGTGAGCTTGAAGCGACATCTTTGGAGTCACTTCTTTTCGAGACCGTGGAGGCAAACTAGTTGGCCAGGCAGAGATATTTTAAAGCGGGGAAGCTCGAGGATTTCAAAGCGCGCGGCTGGCTCAAGATAACCCTGTACGGCCGTCGTATATTCGTGCTTGATGTCGACGATGAATTAGTCGCCATGGACGCCGGTGGTATTGGCGCCAGGCCGTGTGAATCCCCCATATTAGCCGAGTATTATGGTCTCGGTTCGATGCTTCTGGGTTCATGCGATGGATCGAAAAATCGTCAATGGGGAAAAGTCACGCAGTATCCTGTCAAAATCGACGGTGATAATATTTTCGTCGGATCCAGTTCTTTGTCTTAAAGGAGTGTATAGATGAACATTACCGATCCCGGGATAAACGAGTATATCAAAAATATTTTTCCCAAAGACGATATTATTTTGGCTGAAATGGAGGATTACGCCGCGCGCAACGGTTTCCCTATTATAGGCCCGATGGTCGGTCCGTTTTTACGTCAACTGGCTCGAATCATAAACGCGAAGAGTATTTTCGAAATGGGCTCAGGTTACGGTTATTCCGCCTACTGGTTCGCCGGTGGAATGAAAAACGGCGGTAAGATTATCTGCACCGAGGGGTCCGACGATAACGCTAAGCGCGGAATGGAATATCTCAAAAGGGGAAAGTTTGATTCGATGGTCGATTTCCATGTCGGCGACGCGTTGGAGATAATCGAGCGGTTCGATGGACCATTCGATATTATCTTAAACGATATTAACAAAGAAGATTACCCTCGCGCATTCGACCTGGCCATTCCACGTTTACGATCGGGCGGCGTTTTTATTACCGATAACGTCCTCTGGTCCGGACGGGTTCTCGACGACAATCCCGATCCCACAACCGCGGCGATACTCGAATTCAATAAAAAGCTTTTCAATTCCGACGAAATTATATCGTCGATTATACCCATACGAGATGGTCTCGGAATGGCGGTAAAAAATTGACAACAGTAGAACATCTTTTATCTCAACGCAAGATGTTCTTCGAGGGAACCGAGATGATAATCGCTGGGATCAAACCGGAGATGTTTGATATAAGCCCCATGCTGCAACTGATGACGTTCGGCGAGCAGATCAATCATATATCTGTTGTGGAGGCCGATCTTCTCGGAGAGACCGCCGGGGCGTTGAAATTGGAGAAGATCCCGTTCGATTATAAGCAGTCGGGAAATCTCCTTGACGCTATATCGCAATGGAAACGGATTCACGCTCTCGGTGATGAGTTTGTTGGTAAGCTCGATGATGAGAAGCTCGATTTTCGTTTCCTGACAGTCAGTCATGTGCACGTCTCGGTCGCTTATATGATAAATACGGTTATAGAACACGAGATCCATCACCGCGGTGAACTGATCGCTTATTTTAGGATGCTCAAGCAGGAACCTCCCAAACGCTGGCGGGATTAGAGGAGTAATAATGCGTATCAAGATATTGTTAGTCGCCATTGTGGCCTTGTTAACGGGCGCCATATATTTGACGACCGATATGAATTCGAAAGAGGAAGATGCCAATATAATAGATCAAACGGATCAGGAGTATCTCGGCGAAATATTCCGGTTAGAGGAAAAACGGATATCTCCATACGTCGAAAATCTTTCAATAGAATTCGTTCTTGGTAGAACGTTAAAATATGTCGACGAGGCTCCGCCTATAGTGTCAGTTAGCAGTTCGGATCCGATTGTATTATCCGCTGATTCCACCGAAAATAAAGATCCTAAAAAAGCGTTTCTGTTTCCTATCAATACAAAAACGGGTGAAACAGGGTTAACTATTGATTACAGGGTTTTCTGTTGCAATAGCGGCCCTGGCGCCGTATGCTTTTTTAAAGAGGGCAGGATCATTGTCCCGGTTACGGTTGCCGACGGCGGTGACGAGACTTTTGAGATCAAGCATATGATCGACGAGTGATTAACAGTCGTATTATTATTCTCAAATGACCGATTTTAAGGAAATAATAAAAAGCGAAGCTTTAAGGCTTGGCTTCTCCGCGGTCGGGATCGCCCCGGCCGAATACGACCCCGTAGGACACAACAACCTGTATCAATGGCTGCTCTCGGGTTATCAATCCGGTATGAGCTATATGGAACGCGCCCCACGTAAACGATACGACCCCAAGATTCACATGCCTGACGCCCGCTCGGTAATTGTCTGCGCCCATAGCTACTACAGCGAACCGTTGGAAAACAAGAAAACCGGATATGTATCAATTTACGCCCGGGGGGAGGATTACCATATAGTCATCGAGGATAAGCTTCAAAACCTATGCGATAAAATCACCGAATTCTCCGGTGAGTTCAAATACAAAATATACGGCGATTCGTCACCCATTAGCGAAAAAGCGTTGGCGGTCAAGGCGGGGATAGGGTTTATCGGCAGAAACGGTACGCTGATCATCCCCCAAAAAAAACGGGGAGAACCGCCGTTGGGAAGTTTTCACTTTATCGGGGTTATTATCACCGATCTCGATATCGATCCCGATTCCGCTATCGAGGGCACCTGCGGGAAATGCCGTCGATGTATCGACGCCTGCCCCACCGAGGCCATAGTCGCCGACAGGGTTATCGATGCCGGGCGATGTATATCGTATCACACTACCCAGAATAAAGGTGAGTTCGATGATGATATCGCGGACAAAACCGGCAACATGATATTCGGATGCGATATCTGCCAGATCGTTTGCCCCTATAACAAAAAACCGGTCGTAACGGCGGAACCGCGTTTTGCCCCGAGGGATGATATGGTAAATGTAGATCTTCGTAGCTTGAACGACCTCTCCGCCGACGAATTCAAATCCAAATTCCGAGATAGCGACATCAGCGATATTAAATACGAAATGTTCAAAAGGAATATCGCGGTAGTGTCGAAAAATCTCGGTAAATAATCGCGGCTAATTGCCTGAAACTGGGGATTTATTTGCGATAAATCGATTCATTGGCCGTTTAAAACCGTAGCGGTAACTAATACCATTATGATAAATAGTAATTCGTGTGCGCTAAGAAGCAGGCTAATATTTTACAAACGTAAAGGGTTAAAGAATAACGAGTTATGTTCGGTTATGGATTAAATCTGCCATTTTTTAAAATAATCGGGAACGTTTTGGCTTGACATGCGGTATTATCAAATATATAATTAGATATGTGGATAGATTAACTCCATTATTTGTAAGGAGAAAAGATGCAGATTTCAAGAAAATCAGACTACGCGCTTCGAGCGATGGTTTACGTCGCCGCCTGGGAAGACAATAAGGTCTGTTCGATAAACGAGATTGCCGAGGCCGAACAGGTTCCCAGGGAATACCTCGCCAAAATCTTAAAAGAGCTATCGTTGCAGGGTTTCTTGCATAGCTATAAGGGAATTCACGGCGGTTATCGTTTAGCGAAAAACCGCGACAAGGTCACCTTCCTGAGTATTATAGAGGCTATGCAGGGCAAGATTGCCGTTAACGATTGTATAAGGCATTCTAATCCCGATGGTTGCGGAAGAAAACCCGGATGCGCCATGCATGCATTCTGGAAAGCAGAGCAGGAGAGGGTTACCAAGTCGCTCGGATCGGTAAGTCTTGATTCGCTCGATTATGCCGAGTTCTATCCGCACGCCAGGAGTACTGGGAAAAAGCAAGCGGTGAAGTCGGCATAAAATCAGCGCGACCAGTTAACACCGGCGAAAATTTCATAGGAGCATGAATTGGATAAAAGGGTAAAAGCACTTGCCCTCTATTCGGGCGGTCTCGATTCCACGTTGGCAATTTTACAGTTGATGAAATACGACGTGGAGGTCGAGGCGGTGACATTCCTCACCCATTTCGGGTGCGACGCTACCGATTCATCGTCATGCGGCTCCGATCCATATCCTGCCGCCGAGCAGTTCGGATTCAAAGTACGTCTATCGCATCTCGGGCAACGGTTTGTCGATATAGTCAAGAATCCCAAGTTCGGGCACGGCAAGAATATGAATCCGTGTATCGATTGCCGGCTGGTCATGCTCGACGAGGTCAAACAGATCATGGATTCAGTCGGCGCGGATTTTATCATTACCGGCGAGGTTATGGGTCAGCGGCCGATGTCGCAGCGTAAGTTCACCCTCGATTTGGTTGCCAGGGAATGCGGTCTCGACGGCAAACTGGTACGGCCTTTATCCGGCAAGCTTCTTCCGGCCACGGTGCCGGAGAAAGAAGGGCTGATCAAGCGCGAATGGCTTTTGGATATCCAGGGACGTTCACGTAAACCTCAGATGGCTCTGGCCGAGGAATTCGGCTTGAAGACATACCCATCGCCGGCGTCGGGATGTCTCTTGACCGATCAACGTTATTCCGATCGTCTGCGCGATCTCTTGAAATTCAAGCCGGAGACCGATTTTAACGATCTCAACCTTCTGCGTGTGGGACGGCATTTCCGCCTGGGCCCCGAGACCAAGCTGGTGGTGGGACGCGACCAGACCGAAAACGAGATTATAGAAGCGTTGATGCAGAAAAGCGATTACTGGCTGGAAGCCCCCGATTTCGGCTCGCCGGTGGGATTGCTTCGCGGCGATTGCGATGATGACGCGTTGCAGACGGCGGCCTCGGTGGTGGCCCGTTACTCCGACGGCAAAACCGAGCCTCGCTTGCGTGTGACCCTCCGCCGCAACGGCTCCGAGCAGACCCTGGAGACATCGCCGGCGCCGGAAGAGGCGCTGGCGGGGATTAGGGTGTAGAGGGGTTATTGGGTGGTAGCTTGGCGGGCAACAAACTCTAGTTGAGGTCTGGGTATTCATCAGCATGAAAATTAGTTTTAGTTAAATTAACGAATATTCCATTTTCTTTTTGAATAGATTTCATTTCTTTTTGCATTTCTTTTGTCCACTCCGGAATGTCTATAAAAATGAAATCAAAGGAGCATTCCGATCTTATTTGTTTCTCGGTGGCGATACCCAAGACTCTTTTATTATGCTGATAAATTCCTCGGCCGACAAAACACATAAGTTCCAACATCCTTTTCCTTAGCCCCCTTGATTCAATACTTTCCTGAAAAAGGAAGCAGTACGTTACCCCATCAACGCTAAGTAACCTTCTAAGTAACGGCAAGTTGGACGAGTGGGCCTTAACTTGTCCATCATAGAAAGATTGGGCAAGAACCCTCCTCATAAGTCTATTCGGACGCGCCAGTTCGCGCGCGATAAGTTCATATTCGGGCACGCCCCCTTCATGAGCTCGATTGATAATACTATCCCAATAGTAACTTATTCTATCTGCATCTTGTTTTGCTTTGTACTCCGGTTTTTTTTGTAATAGCGCCCACGCCCCTTCCTCTAACATAACCATGTCGAGATCCCTAAATCGTTTAAAGCTACGATCATTGAGTATGTAAAAAGCCAAAAGTTCTTCCTCACCTCCGGTAACATTTAAACTTATTTCCCTATTCAAGAGTGATTCTTTAACACGGAGGTAGTTAATAAAATCACTAACAGTATCCAATTCGTTCATGATAATTTCAGTGAATGCCCTTGTGAATACGTGTACTGTATTTGATCTAATATGGTCGACCAGGGAAAAGAAGTCCTCACCCTCACCAAACAATACTGATATGAGAAAAACTTCCTGGATGGTGTCGGGATTAAATGATTCCTTTCCTCTCCTTGGATTTTCGAGTTCAATCGTTTCTCGTATCTCGAATAGTCTCCTCCGAGCACCTGAAAGCTGTCGTACATTTTTCTCAACGTCCGATTTCTTATATTTCCCATCTTTCCCGAGCTTTAGATTCTTTACCTGCCACACGATTGCGATAGTATCAAATATAACAAGCAGGTCACAGATTTCTTTCCCGCTTGTAAGTTTCGGATTCAGATAGCACCAGTCGGAAAGAAAGGTCGCATGGGCGAGCTCAGCGACCATTTCCTCAGCTTTCTTTCCTTTAAGTCGGAAATAATGAGGAGATAAGGTTGGAACTGTATCCTGACTTTCAGTAGATTTGATCGGTATTGAATTCGATCCTGTGGGTTTAGGCGGAGGTAAATCTGATGCCAAGTGACATTTCTTGTACTTCCTGCCGCTTCCACAAGGACAGCGTTCATTTCGGCCGATTTTTTTTCGCATTTGCTGAAACACTAGGGTTCCTTCTACGCCAATGCTACGGGATTATGGCTGTTTCATCGGTCCGCAATATTACACTTCATCTAATAAATACGTTTTCGCTATGATACTTCACAAACTTTTTCTCCGGCTGAAATTTATCCGGTGCATTAATATGATGTCCATCATAGGCAATAAAGCCACGTTGAATGGCAAGCTCAGAGGCAAATTTCTTAATTTTATTAGACAGCATTATTACATATTTATCGTCTATTGCAATTAGACCAGTATCGAACGCCTTCTCATGCAAAACACACATACAAATCCCGTTTTTAGGATTCATACGTTGAGCGGGTTCAGCGGCCCATGGGACTATGTGAGCCGCAATCAGAAGGCGAGCTTCAGGGATAGAACATATGGCGCATCTGCTTCGGTAATTGGCCAGAATCATACTTCTGAAAAAATTCTGATTTATTCGGACCTTAACCGTCGCTTCCTTATCCCTTCCAACCGGCAGATCCGGAATATCCTTAATAATATCAATTTCCCTTTTACCGGTAGATTTCGCAAGCTGGATTTCGCTTTCGTAAGAGAGTTCTTCCCAATTGTCGTTGAATTTATCCCAGATGACCTTTTCTAGCTTGCTGCCGTGGGACATACCGGAAACTCCCCAATTTTGATGAATCGGATCAAGCCTAGCGAAATTGCTTAATTTTAAAGAAACAGCGCTTGGAGTTCTGCCGAGTATTTTTGCAAGTTCGATAATTTTCCCATTATTGTGATGAAATTGACCGAAAGGGAGCTTACAGTATAGATTAAAAGCTATTATAAGCTCTTCTTCGGTCCAGTTTCGCCTATTTGTCATCGACGGACATCCTCTTTATCATCATATACGTGAAAATAACAATATGTATCTTCTCCGTCTTTTTTTATTTGCAGCATACGAACATGATACCAACGATCCTCTAGGTTTATTGAGAGGATTCGCCCTGGAATCATATTTGAAGTTGACTCGTAAAGATCCCTGGGATTCTCGGGTTTTGCTCCTGTGATTTTATAAAACGACACATTGAAAGAATCATCAGTTTTAGAGCTTCTTTCATTTGGACGAACCTCTAAAATAAAATTATCATCGAAAATATATTTTGCCTGTTTTACAGCTATTTTTACTGTTCCCTTTGGCAGCTCCTCTTCCTTTTCAAATTGAATTTCCCCACCGACAAATGGGAATTTTATCATTTTTAAAGTTACACCTCCGATTATAAATTGGTAAGCAATAGCAAGCGCCATGACAGCAATCCCAAATCTTAACGAGAGATAAGAAATAAAACTAATCCTTTTTCCTAAAGGCCTATCATTTTGTCTTTTATTAGACAGATTACCCTCTCTTTCGGATTTTTTAAGAACCCTAAAAGGCTGCTACCTCTTTATTCTTTGTTAATTGTAGACTTATGTATCGAATTTATTAAAAACACGATAAGAAAACAAGATATTTTTGAAGCTGCCAATGTTCCGCCTGGAAGGGATTCCTGACAGAGCGAGATTTGCGTGGTAGACCCCCCCTATTTGACAGGGCTTTTCATAGGTCGGTAGTTTGTTATCGACAAGCCCCCCGAAATACCGCAACCCCGCCATACCAACCCCGTATATCTATAATGAGACGATAATCGGATAACTAGTCGATTTTCAAGAGGATAAAATCATGAAATTAAAATCGTTATTGCTGACACTTGCCATGCTGACGATATGCCTGGTTTCCTGCTCGGAAGACACGACCACCGAGCCCGAACCGCTCACAATGGCCGGGGAGTTGCAGGCCGCGTTGGATCACGGGATCGCCACACTCGGCGGCAAAGGGGTATCGGTCGCCGTTATTCTGCCCGATGGCGAGACATGGACCGGCGTGAGCGGGGTATCCCACGGAACAACCCCCATAACATCCGATATGCTTTTTTCCGTTGGGAGCGCAACCAAGACCTTCACCGCCGCCACAATCTTACAGCTTGCCGAAGAGGAGGTCCTCACGTTGGACGATTCGCTGTTCGAGTGGCTGCCGAGTTACCCCAATATCGACAGCACGATTACTCTCCGCCAGCTCTTGAATCATACAGGCGGCATTTTTGATCTTGTCGAAAATCCCGCCCTCTGGACCGACATATTCGCCGATCTCTACAGAACCTGGACCATAGAAGAAGTTTTAGACAACTATATATTGGAGCCGTATTTCCCCAAGGGCACCGATTGGCATTATTCTTCTACCGGCTATCTGATGCTTCGGATGATTATAAGGGAGGCGTCCGGCGAGGATATCTCCGCCCAACACCGCAGCCGCCTGTTTGCGCCGCATGGCCTCGACGACATGTTCACCGCCACCGAGGAGAGCCCCACCGGGACGGTCGCAAACGGTTGGTTCGACCTCGATGGGGACGGCGATTATGACGATTTCTCAAACATACCGCAAACTGCTTTTTACTCCGCTATAGGGGGTGGGGTATTCGCCAACGCCGAGGATTTCGCCCGATGGGGACGCGCGATGTACTATGATCGGGTAGTGCTAACCCCGGAATATTATAATCAGATGATGGATTTCCACGTACCCACACCCAATGAACCGCTTGTATACGGTTATGGTTTGGGGGTCTGCTGGTTCAACCCCGAGCTTTTCAACAACCTGACCATATATGGACATGGCGGAAACCCGGTGGGCTATACCGCCGGATGTTTGTACCTTCCCGATTACGGCGTATGCATAGCGATCCTGGACAATACAGAGGAAGGGGAAACCATGCCGGTTGTAAATGATATCCTGGAGATTATAACGAGGTATGTAGGAGAGTAGAGCACAACCCTTTAGCCCCGCCTCCCCTTGGATTCCCGCTTCCGCGGGAATGACAAATGTATTGTCATAATATATTATGAGACGCTGGCTTACGTCCCCCCTCACCGAAACAGGTTGACAACCCCTATCCGCCAAACTTATCTTGCGTCGTGGACATAGATGCTCCATAAAGGGATGGAGCTTGTGCCCCTAAATGATAAAAGAGAGGAGCGATTCGATGCTTCAAGATAAAGATTTCAAAGTCAAAGTCGGTCTGGCGGAGATGCTCAAAGGCGGGGTGATTATGGATGTCACCAACGCCGACCAGGCCAAAATAGCCGAGGATGCCGGCGCTTGCGCGGTTATGGCGCTCGAGAGGGTCCCGGCCGATATCCGTGCCGAGGGCGGCGTGGTCAGGATGGCCGATCCCTCCAAGATCGAGGAGATCAAAAGGAGAGTCTCCATACCGGTCATGGCCAAATGCCGGATCGGGCATTTCGCCGAGGCCCAGGTTCTGCAGGCACTCGAAGTCGATTTCATCGACGAATCCGAAGTGCTCACCCCCGCCGACGAAGCGCATCATGTGGATAAAGGCAAATTCAAGATTCCGTTTGTCTGCGGATGCCGCAATTTAGGCGAAGCGTTACGCAGAATAGGCGAAGGCGCGGCCATGATCCGCACCAAAGGCGAGGCTGGTTCGGGCAATATCGTAGAGGCGGTTCGTCACATGCGGTTAGTCATGGGCGGGATCAGGCGGATCACAACGCTTGACGATGAGCAATTGATGACCGAGGCCAAGAACCTCGGCGCTCCGGTCGACCTGGTTCGCTATCTCAAAAAGCACGGCAAGCTTCCGGTACCGAATTTTGCCGCCGGCGGAATTGCCACCCCCGCCGACGCCGCGTTGATGATGCAGTTGGGGGCCGAGGCGGTCTTTGTTGGTTCGGGGATTTTCAAATCGTCAGACCCGCCCAGTCGGGCCAAGGCGGTTGTCCTTGCCACGACCCATTATGCAGATCCGAAAATCGTAGCGGAAGCGTCGAAAGCACTCGGAGAGGCTATGAAGGGCCTCGACCTAAAGGATATCCCCGAAGAAGACCTGTTGCAGACACGGTAATTCCTGTGAATAAAAAGATCATCGGCGTGTTGGCGATCCAGGGGGATTTCCAGGCGCATAAGGTTATATTATCGAAAATCGGTGTCGAGAGCCGGGAGATCCGTCTGGCCGGAGATCTCGACGGTATCACCCATTTGATCATACCCGGCGGCGAATCGACCACAATACAGAAAGTGGCGAAACAAAACGGGTTATGGAGCAAACTGGCCGCTTTCGACGGGCCTGTTATGGGAACCTGCATGGGTTCTATACTAATGGGGAAGCAAACGGAAGCGAATGAAACCCTGGGGATGATCGAAATGAAGATCCAGCGCAACGCGTACGGCCGTCAAATAAACTCTTTCACAGCCGAGGGGAAAATAAAATTTATCGATGATCCATTCGAGATGGTATTCATCCGCGCGCCGAAGATAGTCGAGATTGGCGAGAATGTGGAGCCGATAGCCTGGCTGAATGATGAGATTACAGGTGTTGTAAGCGGCAACAGGATGGCCGTCACATTTCATCCGGAACTATCGGACAGCGTTGACGTACATAGATATTTCGTACAGATGAGGTTGCTATGAATAGACAACGGGGGAGACAATGAATATATACCTGGCGAAAGCCCGAGGTTTTTGCATGGGGGTTGAACGGTCGATAAGCATGGCCGAGGACTCCCGCAGGATAATCGACGGGAATATAACCATATTAAACGAGATCGTGCATAACAGTTCTGTAGTGGAGGATCTCGATAGAAAGGGGATTTTGCGCACCACCGATCTCAATGATGTCAACGACGGGACGCTCATAATTTCCGCTCACGGCGTTGCGCCGTCAGTAATAGAGGATGCGACCAACAAGGGCTTGAAAGTGATCGATTCCACCTGCCCGCTAGTGACCGTCCTGCATAAAGCCGCTGAATATTTCATCAAACGACGATATACGGTGCTTGTTTTCGGCGATCCGTCCCATGACGAGATGAAGGGGGTCAAAGGGCGGAATCCTGATAAAATCTACGTCATAAAAACGATCAATTCGATAGACGATCTACCTAATATTGACGGGCCGGTGGCTATCATTTCGCAGAGTACTCAATCAATGGAGGATTTCGATAGGGCGGTCGGGATCGCTGGCGAGAAATATTCCGATCTGAAAATAAAAAACACCATTTGCGACGCCACCCGGAAACGTCAGACAGCCGTGGTCGACTTGGCTCCGAGGGTGGATATTGTGATCGTGGTAGGATCGCAAACGTCGGCCAATTCCCGACGGTTGGCTTTGATTTCGGAAAAATCGGGTACACCGGCCTACTTGATAGACGATCAGGATGAGATAGATCCGAATTGGCTTGACGACAAGAAGGAGGTCGGCATAACCGCGGGCGCGTCAACACCCGATTACGTGGTAAACAAGGTAGTCAACAAGGTAAAAGAGATAGCGGAAGCTGGCGGTAATTCCGCGGTTTATATACACGACGAGAAAAATGAAGATTAGAAGAAAATCGCGGGTTGTCAAAATCGGGAATATCGCCATAGGCGGCGATAATCCGATCGCCGTTCAAACAATGGTCAACACCCCTCCGGACCAGGTTGAGCTTACAATAGGCGAGATAAACCGTGCCGCCGAATGCGGAGCCGAGATAGTCAGGGTTGCGGTGCCGGATCGACGGGCGGCGGATGCGTTGACGGATATCAGGAAGGGCACCGACGTTCCTCTCGTTGCTGATATTCATTTCAACTACCGGTTCGCGTTGAAAGCCGCTGATGCTGGATTTGACAAACTTCGCATTAATCCGGGTAATATCGGAGGCGAAGATAAAGTCCGGGCGGTGGTGGATAAGGCCGGAGAAAAAGGCTTGCCGATAAGAATCGGTGTCAATCACGGTTCGGTGGAGACCGAACTGGTAGACAAATACGGTGGTCCCAAGCCTGGGGCGATGGTTGAATCGGCCCTGCGGCATGTAGAGATTTTAGAGAAACACGATTTTAGAGATATTGTCATATCCATAAAAGGTTCGTCTCCGTTGGAAACGATCGAATGTTACCGATTGATCGCGGAAAAATGCGATTATCCTTTGCATCTGGGTGTTACCGAGGCGGGTACGGAATTTATCGGGGCTATCAAGACGGCAGTGGCATTGGGCCATCTACTACATGAAGGTATCGGCGATACATTACGGGTATCCCTTTCCACCGATATCGCGAAAGAAGTAAAAGCAGGTTGGGCGATTTTGCAGAGCCTGGGGATACGCCGTCGCGGACTGGAGTTGATAAGCTGTCCGTCGTGCGGTAGAACCGAAACCGATGTCTACGATCTGGCCGATAAAGTGGAGAAAGCGTTAGAAAAAGTAAACACCGACATAAAAGTCGCTGTTATGGGATGTCTTGTCAATGGACCGGGGGAGGCTGCCGGCGCCGATATCGGCGTGATAGGAGGCAAGGGTAGGATTATGTTGACAAGAAAAGGGGAAGTAATTGGGCGGTACGATGAATCGGAGATTTTCAGTGCTTTAATGCTGGAAATAGAATCATTCGAACAATCCGGATAAATCCTTTTGCTCTGAATTTGTCTAAAACATTTTGAGTCGGGAACCGGTTGACGATTGGATGGGTTATGTTAGAAGCTTTAGGGAAAATCGAATTTTTCAACTGGAGGATTTAGTATGCGTCAAAACAACAAATCGATCGAATCTGTATTGATGAGAGCCTTCTTCAGCGTTCTGATGTTATTGTTTGTCGGTTCTGTTTCGGCGATAGCCCAGGAACATCCCAGCGAACATCCATCGGAACATCCAACATCCGATAAAGCGGAAGTTAGCAAGGAATCACTGGCGATAGCTATAACGGACTATGTCAATAATGACGCCGATCTAAAGGGCGGCTTTTTCCTGGTATATGATCAAGAGCAGGACAAAGCGCTGGCATTGAAACTCGCCAAAGTTCACAAGGAACGTTTGGCTACTCTCGGTCATGGTGTATATTTCGCCTGCGCGGATTTCAACGCTACCGACGGTAACGTTTACGATCTGGACGTATTTATGAAGGATTCAGAGAACGGATTGGAAGTTTATGATATCAGCGTTCATAAGACCAACGGCGAAGCTCGTTACGGCTGGGTCGAAAAAGACGGAGTATGGAGCAAAAGTAAACAATAGCCTCTAATTAAATGTGGACGGGACGTAATATCGAGGTTGCAAATATCGACGGTATCCGTTAGAATATTCCAGGATATTATCTAATAATGATCGGCAATACGATCCGAGAGGGTTCCGTGTAAGAGATTGGGAGTATGTAATGATAAGCGAGAAGATACAAAAAGCTATCAATGATCAAATCAACGCCGAGTTTTATTCGTCGTATTTATATCTTTCCATGGCCGCGTATTTCGAAGCGGAAAACTATAAGGGTTTCGCTACCTGGATGAGAATACAGGCCGAGGAAGAGAAAGAGCATGCCTATAAACTCTACGATTTCGTGAATGACCGCGGGGGACGAGTTGTACTGGCGGCTATCGAGGCTCCGCCCGCCAATTTCAAATCGGTTCAGGACGTTTACGAGAAGACTCTCGCGCACGAGAGAGAAGTCACTGCAAGAATCAACAAGCTCAATAGTCTGGCGCTGGAAGAGAACGATTACGCCACCACTGCCCACCTGCAATGGTTCATAACGGAGCAGGTGGAGGAGGAGGCCACAGCCGAGGATATATTAAATCAGATAAAAATGGTCGAAGGTAAAGCAGACTCTCTGTTTTATATAGACAAGCATATGGCTAAGAGGCAGGGTGAGACCGCCGACGAATCTCAATAGCCGCAAAAATCCGATGATTCAGGTCAGGAGGCTGACCTGTTTCGGCCGGCGGGCAAAAATAAGGAGGTGGGAGATAGAAAACTCGGTATCGATTTGCAGGTCGCGAATGATCTCTTATTAATAAGATATTTAATATGAAAGTATTTTAAGCGGGGTATTTATTATGAGTTTATCTTACGGAAATGGTAACAGGGAAAGGGTAATGATGTTTATCGACGGTAATAACCTGTACCATAGCCTCAAACATGTTATGGGCAGGACCAACCTCGATTTTAACGAGTTTTCAAGAAGGCTGGTCGGCGATAGACAATTGATACGCGTTTATTATTATAACGCGCCGTTGAATAAGGAAGACGACGAGGATAAATTCCGTCAACAACAATCATTTTTCGATTCTCTCGATTCAGTCCCTTATTTAACCAAGAAATTCGGACGGCTCGAAAAAAGGCAGGTTAAACAAACTCTTCCCGACGGCACTTTCGTTTCGGTACCCACCTACGTAGAAAAAGGGGTCGATACTTTCATAGTTATTGATATGCTGTCTCACGCGTTCAAAGATCATTTCGATACCGCGATTCTGGTTTCCGGCGACGAGGATTTCGCGGTGTTAGTAGAAAATGTTAAGGATCTGGGCAAGCACGTGGAAGTCGCTAATCTCGGAGGCTCTTATATCCTCCGTCAGGCCGCTGATAAATATGTCCTGATTGACAAAAACCTGCTTAATGGGATTCAGCAGGTCGACCAGAGAATACAATAATATCCAGGTGATGAAGTAAATCGTGGCGGATTAAATATCCGTTTTTATATTTATTCAGTTTATTAGAGTTTCAGTAATAATTTATATGTTTTAGTAGTGCGTATGTCTATAATACTCATTATGACCGGAATATATTCTCGTTTATATTATTTCTCAAAGGTTCATACTTCAGTGGGACCCGGGCAACTCCGATATAAATTCAATATGCGTTTTTGCGTATCGACACAATATCGATCATATCCTGGTTTCTCAGGGTATTCCCGTTTCCAACGATGCGCCATACAGAATATGGAATCCCTACGAGAACAATGAGCCCAAACCATTAAAAAGCGACCTGTTGAAAGAGTCGGATCATTTCCCGATTACTCTCGATTTGAATCTATAATCTTGCTTGTGAAGGGGTTTGGTTCGGCCGGATTTGGCTACTAACACTTAATTATTAGAAAAACGTCGTTTCGGCTAAAAAAAATGGTGTCGAGTATTAAACTCGACACCATATATTTCTAAATTATCAGTTTTATTTCAGCAGTGTCATCTTCTTTGTCGCCGTGTTTTCTCCCACGCTCAGGCGGTAGAAATAGACTCCCGACGGCAACTCCGAACAATCCCAGTTTACGATATGGGCGCCGGCCTCGAGCTGATTGTCAACCAACACCACTACTTTCCTGCCCAGCAGGTCGAAAGCCTCGAGCTTAACCTGTTGTGTAGACGGTACGTTGAATTCAATTGTCGTTCGAGCGTTGAACGGATTCGGGTAATTCTGCGAAAGGAAGAAAATATCGGGTTGAACAGGGTTATCGTCGACAGAGGTCATCCCGCTGTAGCGGGCGATTGCCGCGTCGGCATTGGCCTGTATATCCGAGAGCGAAGTCCCGCCCAGAATTGCGATAGCGGCCACAACCGATTCTCCCGAAGGAATATCATAGGGACCTGTTGTAATGATTATCGAGCAATCCATCTGGCTGGTGATAGCCGTATCAGCCATGCCCGCGTTCATGTAATCCCATTTATCCTGC
>JAZGHS010000032.1:0-9020 GCA_036481315.1 Candidatus Zixiibacteriota bacterium
CGTGATTAAGAAGATAGCCCTGTTATTATCGCTGTCGACAATTGTCATCATTTCCTGCATTAGGAGGGAAGTTACATACGAAGGGAAGTCGGTGGTTAATATCGACGGTTCAGTCAGCCGATCGGCGAGCCTGGTTATAGCTCCGGCGGCCGAAGAAACCGGTTCACAGGATTCGGCGAAGGCTTTCACTTTTTACAGCGATCATTTCACCTCAATTGATGAGAACTTGTATGAAGTTCGGAAGGATTTCAACAACGGAATCTTGACAGTCACGTGGAACGGCTTATTCACATCCGAGGATATGCCGATATCGGATTACGGACACCGAATAGAAGAAGGACCGGTGGCCTCGAATCTAATCTCAGTAGAATTGAAAAACCGCTGGTTTTATAAAGATTATAATTATCGGGAAACATTCACTGATCCTGTGGACGCGGCGAAGTTTTATCCGATGATCGAGGGGAAACTTTCGGAAGCGTCGATAAAAGTCTTAAAGTTACCCGTGTTAAAAGGGTTGAGGGACCCGGCGGAAGCGAAGGCGATCATTTCCGATCTGCGGGATAAGACAGGGGTGAAGTTACTAAAAGCGTTTTTCGAAAATCCAAAGCTTATAGATAGTCTTTCTGAGCGGTACGACTTGTATTTTGAGATCGCCGGTGACAGCCTGGCCGGTTTGGCCGGGGTGAAGCTTAGTTCGGAATCGGCCACCGAACTTTTGAAAGATAATATTGGCGCGGTATGGGATTCTATATTATCCGATCACCCGGAGATATTCGGCAGTTACGGTCTTTCGGAAAACGAGCATAAATTCAGAATCGAGGTATATCTTCCCGGATGCGTAAAAAGTACAAACGCTGATAGTGCCTTGGAGAATGTTGTCGTATGGAATTTCGAAAACTCTGATTTTTTCGCGGGGGAAAAGATCCTTGAGGTTTCGGCCCGGGATTGGCACTGGGGCAATGTAATCGTTTCGGTTGTGGTGGCGATAATAGTCCTCTTACTGGTTCTCTGGCCTATAAGACGGAAAGGGTTCGCTTAAGGAGCGCAACCATTTCGAATTATAATCGTAATTCGATAGGGGCTTAATGATAAGGAGAAAAAATGGTTAAAAAGCTTTTTAGATCGAGAACGGATAGCATGATCGCCGGCGTTTGTGGAGGATTGGCCGAATATTTCGATATAGACTCTTCCCTGGTACGGGTGGGGATGGTATTATTCACGGTCGCTGGGGGAGCCGGAATAGTGACCTATGTAATCCTCTGGATAATCGTCCCGCAAAAACCGCTTGGCGCGTCGGTGTCGGATGCCGAGGGCGGGGATGCCGGAACGGACTTGAGCGAATCGGATGAATCGGAAGACCAGCATAAAGATAAAGGAGTTTTTCTTGTCGGTGTAGTTCTTACCTTGTTAGGGGTACTTTTATTAATGAACAATTATCTTCCCTTCTCATGGTTATCTTTCAGCCGGCTCTGGCCCCTTTTGATAATCTTCATAGGGATCATGATCATTCTGAAAGGTACAGGCGGTAAAGAAGATGAGGATTAGCTCCATACGGTGGGGTGTTATCTGGATCGGACTCGGTTTTATATTTCTCGCTATCAATTTCGAGGTTATGGACAGCCTCGTTTTCCCCCGGCTTTTTTCGCTCTGGCCGGTGCTTCTGATCGCGATCGGTGTTGAGTTAATTTTCAGAAAGACGAAACTTTATTTTCTTGCCCTTTTATCACCTCTGTTAATCGCGGCCGCTTTTATCCTCGCCGCGTCGTACCAAACGGGCTGGGGCTGGGATTTCGACAAATTTCTCCGCGGATGGACCTGGAGTTATAAGGGTGAAAATACCAGCGAAATTGAAATCCCCCTGGAACCGGAAATAGATACCCTGGAAATCGGTCTTGATTGCGGCGGGATCGAATTTGATATTCAAACCGTACAGGGGCGTGTTTTCACTGCGAGATCGACCTACCTGACCAGAAGTCCTTTTGCGGCTCATTCCACCCGGGGAAATACCGAACTTATCACCTATGAATACAGAGATCGGGCCAGTATCGGTTTTTTCAATATAGGCAAGAGTCTGTTTTATACCGATATCGGGATACCAGCCGGATTGCCGGTTATAATGGAAATTAGCTCCACTGATAAACGTCCCGATATAGATCTTTCGGACGTCAACCTTGTTTCCCTGGATTTATATTTAAAATCGAAGGAAGCAACTCTTCGTCTGGGGGATATGGGCGAAAATATGAATATTCCAATCGACGGTAAAACGGGGCGGATGATTATAGAAGCGCCGGAGGAGATGGGGTTCGAGTTTACCGGGGATGCCGAGAAACTCGATAAGATGTTCGAGGATGATGAATTCACCGATTTTGCTGAAGGATTCAGATCGATCGATTTTGAGGAAGCCGGGTTAAAAGCGCGGGTAGCTATCGATGCCCGAATCGAATCGATTGTTATAGACAGAGAATAATATCGCGGTTTTTTATTGAATTGAAACGATAATTCCCAAACGCGGCGCAATCGGCGGAAAAGTAAATAAACTACCAGGTTATCTATTTTCCCTTGCTGTTTTCGATTATAATTATTAATTAGAAGGCATGGCTGGTTTACCCCCGATGTCTTCAAGCACTAAAATTCAAAACGATTACTCCTTTATAGGAAAACATGTTAATTTCGGTGGTTATCAATTATCCTCATATCGCGATCATTTTTTTATCATAATTCGTTACAAGCCGGGTGGAAGTCGATAAAAATGGATAATCCGGGAACTATTATTCATAAATATTTTTTATGCATATAGTATATTTAAGATCCCAAGAGGCTGACCGACTGGTCAGGCAATTCTCAGGGGTTGTATTTCCGGGAAACACCAGATAACTCGAAGGATTCAAGATGATTAAAGCACTCATTTTCTCGACGATTTTCCTTTTACCTTTGACGGCGCAAGCGGAAGAACCGTATTTTCAACAAAGAGTGATTTACGACATTAAGGCGGATATAGATCCCGAATCGGCTAAAATCGCCGGGATCGAGAATATCACATATTTCAACAACTCGCCGGATACCTTAAACGAAATTTACTTTCATCTATATTATAACGCGTTCCAGCCGGGCAGTTATCTCGATAAGCAGGAGAGGCGTGCCGGGTATTATCAGATTGCCAACACCTCCCCAAAGAAGCAGGGCGACGTAGCAATCGATCGCGTTGAAATCGACGGTCAACAGATTGAAAATTATCTGGTTGATAATACGATTATGACCGTACCTCTGATTTCCGGATTGGCGCCGGGCGATTCGGTAATATTTTATATCGAATTTACAAGCCAGATACCGGCTCGTGGCAGTCGTACTGCTTATGGTGGAAAACATTTCGATATCGGACAGTGGTACCCTAAACCGTCGGTTTACGACCGCTATGGCTGGCACGCTCATCAGTATCTCGATTACGAGTTTTACGCTGATTTTGCCGATTTCGACGTCGAACTTACTATGCCATCGGAATATATCATAGCCCACGTCGGCAGGCTTTTGAACGAGGAGGAGATTTTCGGCGGTCTGCTTCGGGTTCCCGACGGTGATTCGATCATTGTTAACGCTTTGGAGCATCTTATAGTCGATTCATCGGCAGTTGTGGATTCGATTATTCCGGAGGAAGAGCTTGCGGAGCTCGAGCCGATCGATGATGAAATCATTCCCGATTCTCTAACCGCCGAACAGGCGGATACGATTGATATCGCGCAAGAGGATGATGATCGGAAAACGTGGAAAATTAAGGCAGAGAACGTGCACGATTTCGCGTTCTGCGCCAACCCGAAATTCATAATCGATATCGGGCGATATAATGACGTCATCATCAAGACCTATTATTATAAGTCCGTTAAAAAACGATGGGAAAGAAAATCCGTAGATTACACCCGGAAATCGTTGAAGCTATTTTCGGAGAAGTTTTTTCCATATCCTTATACCCAGTATTCCACCGTGGCATCTCTGGTAGGCGGGGGAATGGAATATCCTCAATTAACGATGATAACCCGCCGTTCCGGTTTGAGAGGCGAGCATACCCATAGCCTCGAATCGATTATTGCTCACGAGGTCGCGCATGCCTGGTTTTACGGTATTCTCGGTTTTAACGAGACCGAGCAGAGTTATCTCGACGAGGGTTTGACATCGTTTGCCACCACGCTATACCTCGAACATTATTACGGCCGCTACGAGAATAATTTCAGCTATAAAAAGGAGTGGCAGAAGAGGCTTTTGCCCAATGGCAATGAGCGCAACGACGAGCAAAGATCGTATATAAATCGCGCCAGGGAAAGAGACGAAGATCCCGTCATGACCCCGGCCAATCTTTTCGCGACCGGCGGACGTTATTATAACGCCTCTTATCAGAAGGCGCTTTCGATTTATTTCATGCTTGAATACACCCTTGGCAATGAGAAGTTTGATAGGTTCATGCAGCTCTTATTCAAAAAGTGGGCGCTAAAACATCCATACCTGATCGACTTTCAGGAAATAGCCGAAGAAGCTTACGGCGGTGACCTCGACTGGTTTTTCAGGCAATGGTTTACCACAACCTGGTCTCTGGATTATTCCCTCGATAGTTTCAAGCGTGAAAAAACGGAAGTTGACGGCGTATCCGGCTACAACGCTTCGATAAGTATCGGGAAACCGGGTCGATGCATTTCTCCGCTGGATGTCGCATTTTATATGAAAGACGGCTCTACCGAAACAATTGGGATACCGCTAGAGGCCTGGGAGGACGGTCAGTTGTCGTTCGATACTACGGTCTTTCTTCCAGGAAAGCCGAAAAAAGCGATTGTCAACCCGGATGGCCGCCTGGCGGATATAAATCGTCTGGATAATTCCTCCGGATGTCCGCCGGTAAGATTTCAATTGCTTGTACCCAGATTTCTTTTTAGGGGAAGCTATATCGAGCATTTTGTAAGTTCTTATACTGTCGCTCATCAACCATTACTCTGGTATAACTCCAAAGATGGCGTCAAACCGGGTTACAGGTTTTTCGGATCATACCTGGGAGAAGCGAAAAAGCTGGATTTAGATGCCAGTATCGGTTCCATGACAGGGAACGTGAGTTGTTTTATCGAGTACGAGGATGTTCTTTACGATATCAATCCCGATATTTCCTACTTCATAAATACGAGAGAAGAGGAGGGGCGCGGCAGGCAGGTGCTGGGGATGAAGTATCGTCATAGCACAGGGTGGGGTTCGAATTACTTCAGGATGTCTCTTTCGCTAAAAAGACATTACATGTTCGATGATAGCTATATTTATGGAGGCGGATGGTCTCCTGGTGATGTGAATACGATCGAGCTGACTCTCAACCGCGGATTCAGACGCCGTCTATCGAGGATCAACTTCGACGCTAAATTGACATCATCCGTACCCGGAAGTAAATTCGATTATACTCGCGCTGAGGGGGGGCTTCTGCTAACCCTGTTAAACGTCGGAGGAAACGATACGCGATTGCGAATTAAGGCGGGGGTAGCGAATGGCGAGGTTCCATACCAACAGAGGTTTTTCCTGTCATCAGCAAACCCATATGAAATCTGGAATTCAGAGATGTTTCGGAGTAAAGGGACTCTGCCTGATGAATGGAAGGACAGGGGTCACTTATTCAAATCCGGCGGGGCGGGTTTAAGTGGTTATCTCGATCGAGGGTTGACAGGGACGAGGCTGTTGTCGGTAAGACTAACCCGGGAAATGCCCTCGTTAAGGTTGCCGATCAACCTGCCGGTAATATCACGAGAATTACGGAAAGTCTCGTACGAATTGTACGCCGTATCGGGTTTGGTCTGGGAGCGTGGTAGAAACCCGGCCGTAAACGACTATCTCACCGAAGCGGGAATTCGATTTGAGTATAAAGTGCCTATTCTGGATCGGTTTGTTGAGGAAAGCAGGGTTGTCTTGTATCTACCTCTCTGGTTGTCCGATCCCGACGACGATGAAGAAGAGCTGGAGTGGCGCTGGTTGTACAGTATAACCCCATAGGGAGGAATGATGATTTACAGACCATTTATTATCGCCGTTATTCTGGTATCGGCTTTGGCGTATTCGGTATCGGCTCAGCGCGAGATCACTATCAATATTTACAACGACGGTTTCTCGCAGGTAACCGAGGAAAGAACTATAGATCTCGAGAAGGGGCAGGAGCAGATCGCGGTTTACGATATCGCCGAAAAGATCGACCCCGGCTCTATCACGGTGGATGGCGACGGTTTCAACGTCAAATGGATCGATTACCGTTACGATTTCGTCTCGGCGGAGCGGTTGCTTCATAAATTTGTCGGCAAGGAGATTCAATTTCGTAAAGGAGATTCTCTTATCATCGGAACCCTCGTTCGCTACGATTCTAAATACCTGTTTATAGCGCCGTCGGGGTGGCCCGGCCCGGTTTCCATTTACGAACGGGATGATCTTAAGAATATCGATCTGCCCGAATTACCCGATGGGCTTGTTAGCAGGCCGATGATAAATGTCGGAATCGATCCCGGAAAATCGGGAGAGAAAAAACTGACGCTTTCTTATATGACCACTGGTATGGGTTGGAATACGGAATACCGCCTTGGATACAACGGCAAGGATAAAGCGGAGTTCTCCGGTTGGGTGAGCCTTGATAACAGTTGTGGCTTATCTTTCCCCGACGCTTCCGTTTCACTTGTGGCCGGTAAGGTCGATAGAGAAGAGGCGTCTTCCGGATCGGTCGATCAGGCCGATGATGGCTCTAAAGGGAAGACAGCGAAATCGTCGATGGAACCGCTGGTCGACTATCATCGGTATAAACTCCCATTTAAAGCTATCATCAGGGAGAAGGAATCGAAGCAGGTTGTTTTATTTTCCCCGAAAAATATCGAGGTCGATCATTTTTACAAATACGAATGGTCGGAAACCAAATCGGATGTCAAATCGGTTGTAGCATTTACTAATAGCGATAAAACCGGACTGGGCATCGCGCTTCCCCCCGGCCGAATCAGCATTTATGAATCTAAATCGGGCGTGTTTTTGGGATCGGGCAAATTCGATGGCGTCCCGGCTGAAGAGGAAGCCGAGATAGTAATAGGCACCGCGTTCGATATAAGAGCCGAACGCAAGAGGATCGACCATAAAAAACTCGGCCGCAACAAAAACGGTGATAGTTTCGAAATAGAAATCCGCAATCATAAATCCGAAAGCGCTAAAGTGGTGGTTACCGAAGAGCTGTACGGATACTGGGAGATTACCGAGAAAAGCGATGATTACACGAAAGAGGATTTTCAGACTATCGAATTCGAGGTGAATGTCCCCGGAGGTGAGACGAAGAAAATATCCTACACCGTGGAGTATAGCTATTGATGCGCGCCGCGTTTACATTTATTCTGATTTTGATATTGTCCGTCCCGGCTTATTCGTTGGATGATACCGATTCGACCGGAGTTTACTGGGTATTTTTCGAAGATAAAGGTCCGGATATCGAATCGCGGATCGCGGAGTTTGAAAAGTCTCTTCCTGAAAAAACAATTGAACGTCGGCGTAAGGCGCTCGACACCGAAGTTGTTGCCGACATCCTCGATCTTCCGGTTTTTGAGCCGTATATCGATTCGCTCGAATCACTTGTGATTCGTATCCGGCAACAGAGCCGTTGGCTCAACGCGGTGAGCGCGGTAATCAGCTTATCGAAAATCGATAATATAAGATCGTTCTCGTTTGTAACGGAAATGGAACCTGTCCGACGCTCCGATCCGATGTCTATCGAAACCGAAATAAGCGAAACGTGGATCGCCGGCGAACATGGTTATTTTAATCCTACAACATCGCTCGATTACGGCCGTTCGTTCGATCAGCTCGAACAGATAGGGGTAGTCTGGGCTCATGAAGAGGGATTTCACGGCGAGGGAGTGCTTATCTGCTTCCTCGATACAGGATTTCTGACTTATCATCATGCATTCAATCATATGGATATCGTCGCCGAATATGATTTCATCAACGACGACGATTTCGTCGGATTCGATCCCGATCAGGATCTTCCCGGTCAGCCGGATCACGGTACAGGTTGCCTGGGGACGATTGGGGGATTTTATCCCGGCGAGTTGATCGGCCCCGCGTTCGCGGCGTCGTTTATATTGTGCAAGACCGAGGAAACAGGCTCCGAAACGGCAGTTGAAGAGGATTATTATGTTGCGGGTCTGGAGTGGGGCGAAATAATGGGAGCCGATGTTGCTTCGTCGTCGCTGTCTTATTCGGACTGGTATACGGCCGACGATCTGGATGGCGAAACCGCCATCACAACCCGGGCGGCCAATATCGCTTTTGAGAAAGGGATGATTCTCTGCTCTTCCATGGGTAATTCGGGTCCGGGCAAATTCACGTTGGGGGCGCCGGCCGATTCGAGGCTTTCCCTCGGCATCGGGGGTGTGCAGTGGAACGGAGAGCTTTATAGATGGTCGTCGTGGGGACCGACCGCCGACGGGCGTATCAAGCCGGATGTCAGCGCAAGGGCGGTCAAGACTGTAGCGGCGACACCATATACAACCGATGGCTTCGGTCTCTGGAACGGGACATCGTTATCCTGCCCGCTAGTGGCCGGGGCGGTAGCGCTTGTAATTCAAGCACATCCCGATTGGAGCCCGGAGCAGGTCAAAGAAGCTGTAAGAGAATCCGCCAACCGCGCGACCCGTCCTGATATCCGTTTCGGCTGGGGAGTCGTTAATGTAAAAGGCGCTATAAATTATCCGTCATTGGGCGGTTATGTATCGGATAGCGCAACGGGGCGATTAGTGATTGCCGAAGTAGAGATCGAAAATCTGGAAACGGGTGAATTTTTGAATATGGAAACTGACGATTCCGGATATTATCTGTTTCCCAATCTCGAATTCGGCCACTATAATTTCCGAATATTCGAAGAAAAATACCTGCCATTTGAGAAAATATTCACCATTCCGCCATCGGAAGAATTCGACGTATTTTTGCAACCTGTTGATAGAAATTGAGAAAGAGGAAATAGATATACGGATCTAATTAAGCCACGC
>JAZGHS010000033.1:0-21917 GCA_036481315.1 Candidatus Zixiibacteriota bacterium
GCGCATGGCTATATCGAGGGTATCGCGCTTGATGTTTTCGGGCATGTATCCGAGGGTTCGGGAGAGAATATTTTCATTGTTCGCGACGGGACATTAATAACGCCGCCCTTTGGATCGTCCATACTGCCGGGAATTACCAGAAACACGATTATAATGCAGGCTCTTGATATGGGAATCAAGATTATCGAGGAGGAGATTCCGCGTGAGGCGTTGTATATCGCCGACGAGGTATTTTTCACCGGCTCGGCGGCGGAGGTTACTCCGATTCGCACTATCGACGGTATTAAGATCGGGGAGGGTAAAAGAGGGCCTATAACAGAAAAGCTTCAAAAGGCGTTCTTTTCAATCTTCGAGAACAGCAAATACGATAAATTCAACTGGCTGACCTACGTAAAATGAAGATAGCTTTAGGCGCGGATCATAAGGGGCTGGATTTTAAAGATAAGGTCAAGTCCCACCTTATCGGGAAAGGTATCGAGGTAACCGATTTCGGCACTTTTTCCGAGGAAAGTACCGATTATCCCGATTACGGTATAAAAGCGGCAGAGGAAGTCGCCGGTGGAAAAGCCGATTACGCTGTTTTGGTTTGCTGGACCGGTAACGGTATGGCCATCGCCGCCAACAAGGTCAAGGGTATCCGGGCCGGTTTGGCGTTAACTACCGAAATGGCAGAGTTTACACGCGCCCATAACAACGCTAACGTTTTAGTCCTTTCGAGTAAATATACATCGTCGGAAGTGGTAGAGGAGATAGTGGAAAAATTCCTGGCCACCTCTTTTGAGGGCGGGCGGCATCAACGACGGGTGGATAAAATAATAAAGCGCGAGGATAGGTGATGTTAAAATATCTCAAAGATGTCGATCCGGAGATATTCGAGGCTATCAAAAACGAGGTTGGCCGTCAGCATGACGGTCTCGAGATGATAGCGTCGGAGAATTTTGTCTCATACCCGGTCATGGAGGCGATGAGTTGTGTCATGACCAATAAATATGCCGAGGGGTACCCCGGTAAACGGTATTACGGCGGATGTACGCATGTCGACGAGGCCGAGAACCTGGCCAGGAATAGGGCTAAGGAGCTTTTTGGATGCGAGCACGCTAATGTCCAACCCCATTCAGGCTCTCAGGCGAATATGGCTGTTTATTTTTCCCTGCTCAAGCCGGGCGATACCGTCATGGGGCTCGATTTATCATGCGGAGGGCATCTCACCCACGGCCTGCCGCTTAACTTCTCGGGCAAGCTTTACAACGTGGTTCCGTATACCGTTGATAAAGAGACTGAAGTCATAGATTTCGACGCGCTTTTAGCGCAGGCTAAAGAAGTCAAACCGAAACTGATCATTGTCGGGGCATCGGCATACCCTCGTATCCTCGATTTCGAAAAGTTTCGATATGTATGCGACCAGGTCGGCGCCTACATGATGGTCGATATCGCACATATCGCCGGGTTGATCGTGGCGGGGTTACATCCATCGCCGATACCGTACGCGGATTTTGTGACCACTACCACCCATAAGACTCTTCGTGGCCCTCGTGGTGGGATGGTCATGTGCAAGGAGCAGTACGCCAAGGATCTCGATCGCGAGGTCATGCCCGGTATCCAGGGCGGGCCATTGATGCATATAATCGCTGCTAAAGCGGTAGCTTTTAAAGAGGCGTTAAAACCGGAGTTCAACGAATATCAGAAGAAGATCGTCGAAAACGCCAGGACATTGGCGGATACGCTATTGGGTAAGGGCTTGAAACTAGTCTCCGGCGGCACGGATACCCATCTGATGCTTGTTTCGTTTCTGGGTTTGAAATTCTCCGGCAGGAAGATCGAGAAGGTGCTGGAAGAGGCGGGGATTACTGTTAATAAGAACACCGTGCCTTTCGATGATCGCAAACCGTTTATAGCGTCGGGCGTAAGGATCGGTACACCGGCGGTGACCACCCGGGGTATGGGCGCCGATGAGATGACGCAGATCGGCGGTATGATCGCCCGTGTAATCGAGGGCCGCAACGACGAGACAGTGATGCCGCAGGTCAGGGAAGAGGTCCGAGCCCTCTGCGAGCGGTTTCCGTTATATAAAGAGTTGTGGTAGCAAGAAATTAGAATATATCCGTAGGGGCCGGTCTAAGACCGGTCCGTTTTGTTTACGTTATCTTCATCTCCCTTGCGCATCTCCCCATCCTTTATTATTATTCAGTCTGGAATTACTGAAAGGAGGGTTCTATGCTGGCAATATTCTCCACGTTTCCGTTGGATAAAGGGCAGACACTGGGCGAGGACGTTTCCGAGGCTATCAGGCTTATCGACGAATCCGGCCTCGATTACCAAACCACCGCTATGGGTACCATTGTAGAAGGCGAATGGGACGAGGTAATGAGCCTGATAAAAGAATGTCATCATAAACTCCGCGAAAACTCGAAACGGGTCAATACCAAGATCTCAATCGACGATCGAGCTGGAGCCGAAGGTCGGCTCAAAGGCAAGGTTGCCGATATCGAGAAGATAATCGGCCGTGAGGTTAAGAAGTAGTCCAGGAAGGGTGGCATGCTATATTCCCGTCTCCGACAGGGATTAAGCATGTTGCCCGGATTAGATTAAGATATTCGAATTATTTTGGCAATTTCGATTTAAGTAAAATAAGTCAGTTTTTAGAGGTGATACCGGCTGAGAAACATGCTTACATCGACCGGAGTTCGATGAAAGCATGCCACCCACAGGGAGGATTGAGTAAGCTTGAGTAACAACGCAAACGATCTGATCATCATATTTGTAACCTGCGCCTCCGATGAGGAGGCGAAGAAGCTCTCAGACGGTTTGATCTCGCGAAATCTTGCCGCTTGTGTTAATATCGCTCCGGTAGGTTCTGTATTCCGTTGGAAAGGTAAAATCGAGAACCAAGCGGAGCGGCTGATGATAATCAAATCGATCAAATCGAATTTCGATGAAATAGAGAAATTTGTCAAGGCCAGCCACTCCTACGATTGCCCGGAGATAATCGCTATGAAAATTGAGGCCGCCTCCGCTGATTATGCCGCATGGGTGCACAATGAATGTCAGCCGGATGAAGATAAAGGGGAAGATTAAATGGAAAGCAGAAAGGTATCTGACGGTTATATTATACGATGCGATATAGGGGAGGAGATCGTATCCGTCCTCACCGATTTCGCCGAAGAAAAAGGAATATATTCGGGTACAGTAACAGGTATAGGAGCTTTGAAGACTATCTCTTTAGGTTATGTGGATATCCCCAACAAAGATTATATCCGCAAGGAATTCGATGATATGTACGAGCTTTTAAACCTCACCGGAAATTTCTCCAGATTCGAAGGAAAGGTGATGTTGCATTGTCACGCTGTCTTCTCCGATGTCAATTTCCAGGTTTACGGAGGACATTTGTTCAACGGCGTAGTCGCCGTTACGGCAGAATTTTATATCAGGCCGGGTGATTTGGAGATAAACCGTGTCTATGATGACGCAACCGGCATTAAAAAGATTGAATTTTAAATGAGCATAGTTACTATCGCAACCGATTTCGGTACCGCCGACGGTTACGTGGCCGCGGTGAAAGGGGTCATCAAATCAATCGCCCCGGATTCCGAATTAATCGATGTCACGCATGATTTAGACAGCATTGTCAAATCATCGCTGGTTATCATAAGATATTATTCTCTTTATCCGACGGGGACTGTACATCTGATGGTTGTAGATCCCACCGTAGGCTCCGACAGGAAGGCTCTAATCGGCCATGACGGCAATTACTATTACGTCGGACCCGATAACGGCATTTTCAGCAGGATTATCGCCGCATGTCCCGATTTGCGATGGTGGATAATCGATCAGACAAAGGTTAAGCAGGGGGAGATTTCAGCGACCTTTCACGGCCGCGATATTTTCGCCCCCGCCGCCGCTATGATCGCGAAAGGGATCTCTCCGGATAAGATTGGTAAGCGGATAAAAAACCCAATATCCCTTGAATTGCCAGAACCGAAGTCTATTGAAAACGGAATCGAGGGAGAAATAATCGATATTGACAAATTCGGTAATCTTATTGCTAATATATCCGGGGAAATGATCCGAGGTGATGTCACTATTTTTCCCGGGGAAAAAGAGTCGTTGAGTCTGGTGAAAACATATTCCGACGTTCCTCAGGGAAAGCCCCTTGCTTATATAGGGAGTTTGGGATATCTTGAGATCGGAGTTAACTCGGGGCGTGCCGACAATTATTTCCGCGCCTCTATCGGTGATAAAGTGAGGGTAGTTGTTTGATTTGTCCGTCCTGCAATTTCGATGGTGACAAAGTAATAGATTCACGTCCCGCGGCTGACGGCCGGGCTACCAGACGTCGGCGCGAATGTCTCTCATGCGGGAACAGATATACAACCTATGAACAGGTTGAAATTCCGGGGCCGATAGTTGTCAAATCCGACGGTAGACGAGAGCCGTTCGATGGCAAGAAAATAATGTCAAGCTTGAAGCACGTTTTGAAAAACCGTCCCGTTTCCCCGGAGAGGATGCGAGCGGTGGTAACCGATATCACGACGAGTATCAAAAACGAGGTGACAGGGGAAATAACCAGTATCGGAATAAGCGAATATGTTCTAAATGAGCTTCTGAAACTTGACGAGGTCGCGTATGTCCGCTACGCGTCGATCCATAAACGATTCTCCGATAAAGACGAATTTGTAACCTCGATGAGAGCGCTTCCAAGCTCGCTTCAGGTGGTTAAATCAAGCGGCCGTTATGAGCCGTTCAAAAGGGACAAGCTGGTATCATCAATAAGGATTGCTCTTCGTAAAAGGCCGGTTTCCCGCAAACGAGTGGAGAAGGCCGCCGACGAAATTGTCAAATCGATCGCTAACAGATCGGAGATATCGTCGTCGGAACTGGGCACCCAGGTTATGAAGCAGTTACGGGAGCTCGACGAGGTCGCATATATAAGGTTCGCGTCAGTATATAGAAAATTTGCCGACGTGGCCGAGTTCACTCGGGAGGTCGAAAATCTCTCGGAGGAGGAACCGATTGACCGTCAATAAAGTCTCCGAAATGCCCTTCTTGGAGCACCTCGAGGAACTTCGCTGGCGGATTATCAAGATACTCGCGGCGCTTTTATTGACTGCGATCGCATGCTATACGGTCTCGGATTTTCTATTCGTCTGGCTACGGTTTCCACTGGAAAAGGCGATTCCGGACGGTAGCATAAATCTCAATTTTCTGAAAGTAGGCGAAGGATTTACCGTAAGAATAAAACTCTCCATTCTGGCGGGGATATTCGTCTCCATTCCAATAACCATCTACCAGATATGGCAGTTTGTCATGCCCGGATTGTACCAGACCGAAAAAAGGTTTGTAATCCCCATAGTTTTCGTATCATCGATACTATTCCTTGCAGGAGCGGCGATCTGTTTTATCTGGGTTTTGCCATTTACGATAAGGTTCCTTATAGGTATAGCCCCTGAAAATGTCGAGCCGGTTCTTACTGTTAACGAATATCTGAATTTCGTTATGTGGACAACCTTATCCTATGGAATCGTATTTCAATTACCTATTGTTTCGCTGTTTTTGGGGAAAATGGGAATTATAAACGGCAGAATGCTCGGCAAAGGACGGCGATACGCCTTGGTCGGAATTGCCGCCATTTCGGCTATCGTAACCCCCCCGGATATCTTCTCCATGACCATGATGGGGATGCCCCTATATCTACTGTATGAGATCTCGATATTGATTCTTTATATTATCGGCAAGGGTGGGAAAAAGGAAAAATTAGCAGGGTAACCGAAGTTGTACGAGAGCGTTACGGAACTGTTCAAATTTTGCATATTGACATATTCGGAATTTTGATTAATTTGAGTTCGCGGGGAAAAAATAATATCTTACGAGCCTCTTTTGTGCCTTCAAGCAAGAGAGACAGGGAACAGGTTTCATTTTGAAACTGTTAACCTCTAATAACAAGGGGAGTGTTATGAGGCTTCGTAGGACAATTTTAGCGACGATTCTGCTTTGTTTAATTACAACGGCTACATCGCAAGCCCAGTATTATTTCGGTCAAAACAAGGTCCAATATTCGCAGTTTGATTGGCAGGTTTTAAGTACCGACCATTTCAACATCTATTTTTATCCCGAGGAAAAGGATATTGCCGAGGCCGCCGCTCAGCTAGCCGAGGACTCCTATGAGTTTTTACAGGAGAAATTCAATCATACCATAGATAAGAAAATCCCGTTTATTGTCTATAGTTCGCCGGTATTTTTCGAGCAAACTAACATAATTCCCGGCCTCTTACCCGAAAACGTGGCCGGTTTTACCGAATTTTTCAAGCAGAGAGTGGTTATTCCATTCAACGGATCTTACTCCGATTTCGCCCATGTCGTACGCCACGAGATAGTGCATGTATTTACAATGCAGAAAATAGCCTACGTAGCCAAAGCCCATAGGAAAAACAACCTTTCTCATCCGCCGTTATGGTTTACCGAGGGTATTGCCGAATACTGGTCGAGCGGCTGGAATAGCGAAGCTGATATGTTCATGAGGGATATGACCATATCGGGGAGAATTATACCCGTGGAAAATCTCTATTCGATTTCAGGTAGTTTTCTGATGTATAAGGTGGGTCAATCGCTCCTGAACTACCTTGGAGAAACCTATGGCGACGATAAACTCTCTGACCTTTTCGATAACTGGTGGAAGGGAAAAACGTTCGCCGAGCTGATCCGTGTTACCTATGGTAAATCGCTAAAAGAGATAGGCTCCGAATGGGAATATTGGCTTCGGAAAAGATATTATCCGTATATCGAGAACCAGGAACTTCCAGACAGGGTAGCCGAAAAATTGACCAGGGACGGATACAACGTAAAACCGGCGATTTTCACCAGAGACTCTAAAAGAGGACGCGAGGAATATATCGCATTCAAGACTTATCGCCTGGGATATTCCAGTATCGCGGAAATGCCGCTTGATGGTGAAAAATATCATTATGAAACGTTGGTTAAGGGAGGAAGATCCGAACAGCACGAATCATTGCATTTTATAGATTCGGGGCTTGACGGAAACATAGACGGTTTAATCGCCTTCGCGTCGAAAAGCCAGGAAAGCGACGCTTTAAATATCTACGATACCAAAAGGGGTAAGGTAGTCCGTAAAATCAAGTTCGATTCCTTAATCGCTATATCGTCGCCTTCCTGGTCGTCCGGTGGCACGCGGATCGTTTTCGAGGGGAGCACAAAAAGTGGCCGTTCGGATATTTATGCTTATGATATGATTAGCGACGAGATAACGCAATTAACCGACGATATCTATGTCGATAGAACACCCTCGTTTTCATTCACAGACGATCTGGTAGCTTTCTCATCCGATAGGGACATAAATGGAAAAGACGGATCCAGAAATCTCTATCTATACGATTTCGAAACTGGCGAAATCAAGCGTATGACTTATGGCAGTCAAATCGACGAATCGCCTCGTTTTACGAGATCGGGAGACAGGATTATATTCACCTCCGATCGTACCGGCTCCATGAATCTGTTTGTACTAGACGGCGTCACTAACGGTCATCGTCGCACCCTGCAGATGACTAATTTCGTTACCGGGATATTCGACCCTGTTCTGGCCAATTACGATTCCACTGTGGTATTCTCGGCCTATCAGAATTTTGGGTTTCATCTATACAAAATGGATATGCCGGAAACGCCGGTGACCGTAAGCGAACACGCCTCCGGCAAACCCGAATCCTTTTCCCACGCTTGGGATATCCCTAAATTATCGGGAGAACTTTCGGAAGGATCGGTAAAATATGAAACCAGATTTTCATTCGATATCGCTCAGTCGGCGGTTGCCTACGACCCGATTGTGGGTACTATGGGCGGTCTTCAATTCGCGTTAACGGATATGCTCGGCAACCATCAGTACTATTTCCTCTTTTACAATACCGCCGATACCAGGGAGGATTTCATAAAGAGCATCAATGCCGGAGCGACTTACATAAATAAAACACACCGTATGAATTACGGCGGTGGTATATTCCATTTTTACAACGAATACTCGGAGAGATATTACGGTTACGTAGGCGAGCGAACATATGGCGGTTTCCTTTACGCCAGCTATCCGCTTTCCCGTTATAGACGATTTGAAAGTTCGCTATATTTAAGAAACCTTGAGAAAGACACCACCTTTATAGCCGGTAAACCGTTGAAGGCATCAACGTCGATGCTGAGTCTATCCTACATCAAAGACACGTCCATCTGGGGTGCTTCCGGCCCGTTAGACGGCACCCGGCTGAACATAAGCATGTCCCAATCGCTCGATCTCGACGGATTTAAATATTTCAACGGTACCTACAATGTCGATTTCAGACGGTATTTCCGGCTCGGAAGATCCTCCGCTTACGCCACCAGGCTTTTGTATATGAAATCGGTGGGGCAGGATAAGCAAAGGTATTATCTCGGCGGAAGCTGGTCACTTCGCGGATTCCAGCGACGTGAATTTTACGCCAACAACCTACTCTTGATAAATAACGAGATTCGATTCCCATTGGTCAATGATCTGTTGATAAGCTTTCCGATCGGGAATATGAGATTTCAAGCAATACAGGGTGCTTTATTTTTCGATATGGGTAATTCCTGGGAGGATTACAAAACCAAGCCGATCGACCCGGATTACGGTTCCAACGGAATGGTTGGTAGTTTTGGGTTTGGATTCAGAGTCTCTTTAGGTTATGTTACCGTCCTGAGGTTCGATTTCGCGAGAAAAACCGACTTTAAATCGGTGACAAACAATTACGACTTTGATTTCTTTTTCGGGTGGAATTTCTAAAAAAACTCACGTTGAAAATAATGGCAGGCGGGTTATTCCTTTTATCATGTAACCCGCCCGGGCCTATTATCATTCGGGAAAAAGCCGACCCGTGTTCCGGCGGATCGGTAAATATCGAATCGGAGAATCGATTAGTACCGGCGCTTATCTGGAAAAAAAACTTAAGAGATTCCGTCGATCCTGATCCCGGGATTGCGTTGGGCGCTCTATTAATGCCTTTACCCGAGAACAAACTTCGCATAGTTTCCACTAATAACGGCTCGCGATATGCCGAAATAAGATTCAGGGAACCTATAATTAGCCCGATAGTAACGGCGGAATCGCTGACCGTTATCAATACAGGTGGAAGACGACTTTTGATTTTAAATTGGGTAAAAAGGGATGTCCTCTGGGAGGCCCCGATGGAAGGATCCACAGCCATAGCGGCCGTATATGCTAATAAAGTGTTCTGGGTCGACGGTTTGAATTATATGCGATGTTTCGATATAAATGACGGCAATAGGATCTGGGACAGGAAATTGGATGGAATTGACTTCACGGTAACGGCGGTTTGTTCTTTGGGAATCGCGGTTTTTGCGGATGACGGTTTAATCGAGTGCTTCGACCTTGAAAAAGGCGATAGGATATGGAGCTTTGACGCCGGCGCGAGAATTAAAGGAACCCCGGCTATCTTCGAGGATCAGCTTGTTTTCTGCACAATCGATGGTATGGTGGCGAGGATTAGGATGAACGACGGAGAGCTTGTCTGGATGAAAGATTTACGGTCCCCCGTTTTCGGAGGGTTGGCTTTCGACGATTCCGGAGTTTATGCGGGGACCATAGATCGATTTATGATAAAACTCGATTATGACAGCGGCGATATCGAATGGAAAATCAAAGCCGGTGGACCGATAAAAACCGGACCGGCCTTAGCGGACAGAATGGTCGTGTTCGCCGGGCTCGATCATAATATTTATTTCGTCGATAAATCATCGGGGGAAATATCGCTCGCTTATGAAACCGAAGGCATGATAACCAAGAGGCCGCTTATCTGCGGAAACCGGGTTTTTGTGGCTGGCGAGGATAATTATCTTTATTGTTTTGAAATGCAAGGGGGCGAATAGTAGTGGATTTCAAAAAACTTTGTTTGGAGATATTACGCGATCTATATGGTAGTTCTCGGCGCCTGTCGATGTATCCTCTGGGGCATCCGGTTACGCAGGAGACTTTAAAGAAACCGCTCGATATGCTGAATAAGGTATTCTCGCTCAAGCACAGTTTCACCATGGAATTGTTCAACAATATGCTTCTGGCCGAGGGAATTTGTCTGGAGGATACCATCTATGTTTCCGGCCTGGCCCTGGATTTAAAAAAACATAAACTGTCTAATATCAGGTTTTCCTCGCAATTAAATATCGGTGATCTCTATCATATTCTGGTACTGCTGATATCCAAACCCGGTCCCTATGATGATAACGTGGCCAGAGTGCTCAAGTCCAAAAACATCGATTGTATCGAGGTGAACATTGACAATGCCCCGAGGTTGTTTAATTTCGATAAAACGGGTGTTGCCGGGGATCCTCAACAATTTTCTTTATCTCGAAGAACACGAAACCTGATTATCAAGCATCCGAACGCCATTTCCGCGTATTATATGGGCAGGATCAAAACCGACGAGGATATTCAAAAATGGATCAATGTCGATTTCCGACTCGGCTACCTGTTGAAATATTTCAAAGACGCCTTATGCGATTTAGGACCGGAGAAGGGGAAACAACTTCTCGAGGACGCGGTCTACTCAACCAACTGGCTTGATGATGATATACCTATGGATTCATTAAAGGGCCTTCAGCAATTGTTTTCCGATTTCCTCTCGAGGTATAAGGAAGACAAAATATTATCCGAAATTTATGAATTGTTTAAAAAAGTCGGCGCTCCCAATATGATCATGGAGCAAATTTTCGATAAAACATCGGTTCTAAAACTAAGAACATTTCAGGAATCAGAGGTTATAGTAAATACCCTAAAGTACTCCGATCCGTCGCAGGTTGATCCCGCCGGGCTTAAGAAAACCATCTTCAAGCTGGCAGCATCGGATCATAAAAACTACCTTGTCGACCTGCTTGATCAGTTATTGAAATCGTTATCTAGTCCCACAAATGAATTGCGTCAGAAAGGACTTCATCTAGCCGTCACTGCCGGCGAGGTTTTGTCGAAAGGTGGTTTCCGGGGAGATTTCAATTACCTTTGCAGAGAGTCTATCAGGCTTTCCCTGTTACCGTCAGATAGTCTTGTCCCGATAGAACTCACTGCGGAATTAGCTTGGCAGAGTTTAAAAAAAGGGTTCTGGCAGGAATTGAAATTCCTGGCGAAGACATTGAAGGGCCTCAGGGAAGATAAATCTCACCCGGTAAGCAAAAGAAATATCGCTTCGGAGAAAATTACGGAGATCGCGGAATCGAGCCTGCTTTCGGATACTTTTACCAGCCTGCTTGAAAAAGGATGGTCAGAGGAAACCAGCGGATTTTTCGACGCTTTCAGTAACCTGGGAGCAAGAGGCATAGTAAGGATATTAGCCGAGCGAATTACCCATCCCAATATAAACATGAGGTCGCGCGCTATAAAACTTCTGGTCAGCATGAAAAAAGACTCCGCAGATATACTCTCTCAAATACTCGGGGAACAGGTGGAAAAATATGATGGTACTCCTCTTGACGACGAGCAATGGTATTTCTACAGAAATATTTTGAGAGTTCTAAGGGAGGTAAAGGCCGAAGAGTCTATTCCATACATTGAAATAATGACTAACTGGCCCGATAAGAGATTAAAGATAGAGGTTATAAAAACATTAGAGGAAATGCCCGCGGAGAATTCCGGGAAATTGCTTGAAAAATTAGCATCCGACAGTAGTCCGGAAATAAGGAAAGCGGCGGTGGTAGCGATGGGCCTTACCGGACATCCGGATATGGTGCCGCGACTTATGAACATATTCCTGGCACAACCCGATTGCCGAATAAACTCGATAGCGTCAATTGGGAGAATAGGCGGAACACAAGCCAGGGATAAGCTAATAGATATATTTGAGGACGATTCGTATTATTCTGAATACAATATTTCTAAAGACGATAGCGAACAGATCAAAATAGCGATTATCAAAGCGCTGTCTCGCATAGGTGACAATGTTTCAAAGGAAAAACTCGACGAGTACTCTCGCAGCGACTTAGATAAATCATTATTTGATAAAGAGTTACTATCTAGTACGGCAAAGGTTATCTTAAGCGGCCAATAGACTATATAGCCAAAATGGCAGTATGATGCCATTATGCCATTCACCTCTGCCGTAATGGCAATTATCTGAGGTGACTAATTACGCCTAATCTTCCGCTGTAATCATAACTTCCATATAAATCATAAGTTAACTTTCAATATTCCCGTTTGGCACGCCGTTTGTTAAATGTATTGACGGAAATGAAAATAACTTTAAACTGGAGGTTTGAAATGATAAGATTGCAACGTGAAAAGATGTTTCCGGGGTTTAATCTCGGCCACACAGGAATTAATTGGCTGGGCGTCGATATTAAGGAAAGTGCCGATGAGTACACTTTTAATTTCGAGGTGCCCGGGGCGCTGAAAGACGAAGTAAAGATCTGGTTCGATGGGAATATTCTCACTGTTTCCGGGGTGAAAAAGGAAACGGAGAAGGACGGCGAGAAGAAGCTTCTCTCAGAGCGGGTTTACGGGAAGTTCGAGCGATCTTTCCGGATGCCCACCGATGTCGATGGGAACAATATCAAAGCGGAATTCGTAAACGGGATACTGGTTGTGACCATTCCGAAGTCGGAAAAGTCAAAACGGGTAAATGTGGAGATTAGTTAGCCTGATCAAAGGCGACACTGTGGACGGAAAAAGAAGGTGACTGTTTAACGGAAAGAGACGACGCGGGGTGGGGAACTTCTCCGCGTCGGAATTTGTTGAATAAATTTACGGATTTGGGCTATTGAATTGAGGGGAATGCGATACTAAGGAGCGAAAACGATGATGTTCATTCTTTCGATAATACCATTGATACTGGGAATAGTGATCGTAATCTTGGCGATAATTCGAAAGCTGAAACCTCAACCGGTAGTTGAAAAATCCAGGAAATCCGGCGAAAGTCAATAAACCCGTTATTCCAAACCTTCGAAATTCGAAATACCGCAGATTTTAGTAATAATCCGTCCGTTTAAAGGTCCGCCCGGTAAATCAAGAAAAGATAGAAGAACATCCGATTTAGAATTAAGGAGAAATTTATGTCGAAAGTAATAGGAATAGATCTTGGCACCACTAACTCATGCGTAGCTGTTATCGAAGGGGGCGATCCGGTCGTTATTCCCAACTCGGAGGGAGCCCGCACTACACCGTCGGTGGTGGCGGTAAACAAAAATGGCGAGCGCCTGGTAGGCCAGGTCGCTAAAAGGCAGGCGGTAAGCAACCCGACCGATACGATTTTTTCGGCCAAGAGATTTATGGGCAGGAATTTCGACGAGGTCAAATCGGAGGCGGCGAATTTTCCGTATAAGACAAAACATGGGAAAAACGGTGTCATAACGATCGGAATGGGAGGTAAAGACCACACTCCTCCGGAAATATCGGCAGCGGTTTTACAGAAAATGAAACAAACCGCGGAAGATTATTTGGGTCAGAAGGTCACCAAGGCGGTTATTACCGTTCCGGCCTATTTTAACGATTCGCAGCGCAAGGCCACAAAGGACGCCGGCAAGATCGCCGGGCTGGAGGTTTTGCGAATTATCAACGAGCCGACCGCGGCCGCGTTGGCTTACGGTCTCGAACAGAAAAAAGATCAGAAGATCGCGGTCTATGATCTAGGCGGCGGTACGTTTGATATTTCCGTCCTGGAGTTAGGCGACGGCGTATTCGAGGTTCGCTCGACAAACGGCGATACCCATCTCGGCGGCGATGATTTCGATAAGAGAATTATCGATTGGCTGGTTGACGAGTTTATCAATTCGGATGGTATAGATCTTTCCAAAGACCCTATGGCGTTGCAAAGGCTCAGGGAGGCGGCGGAGAAGGCCAAAATAGAGCTGTCGTCAACAACTCAGAGTGGTATCAATCTTCCGTTTATCACCGCGGATCAGAGCGGACCGCGTCATCTGAATCTAACACTAACCAGGGCAAAATACGAACAGCTTGTCGACGATCTAATAGACAGAACCATAGGGCCTTGTAAAAAAGCAATCTCTGACGCGAAGTTGACGGCGTCCGATATAGACGAGGTGATCCTGGTCGGCGGTATGTCCAGGATGCCAAGAGTCCAACAGATCGTAAAGGAATTATTCGGTAAAGAACCTCATAAGGGCGTTAATCCCGACGAAGTTGTAGCCATCGGCGCGGCAATACAAGGAGGAGTGCTGGCCGGAGACGTTAAGGATGTATTGTTACTCGACGTTATTCCGCTATCTCTTGGTATTGAGACTCTTGGAAACGTCTTCACCCGCTTGATCGACAGAAATTCGACTATCCCGACAAAAAAATCGGAGGTGTTTTCCACGGCTGCTGATAATCAAACTACCGTTGAGATTCATGTTCTACAAGGCGAGCGAGATATGGCGATTAACAACAAGACTATCGGCAGGTTTCATCTCGATGGTATCCCCTCAGCGCCAAGAGGCGTACCCCAAATCGAGGTCGCTTTCGATATCGACGCCAACGGCATCCTGAGCGTGTCTGCCAAAGACAAAGCTACCGGAAAAGAGCAATCCATCAGGATTGAGGCAACATCCGGTTTGAGCGAACAGGATATAGACAAAATGGTTAAGGACGCTGAAATTCACGCGTCCGAGGATAAGGCATATCGAGAAAAAATAGATCTTAAAAACCGTATCGACCAGGAAATTTACCAGGCGGAGAAACAGCTCAAAGAGCATGGCGATAAGATCGACTCCGATATGAAATCGAAAATCGAGACGGCTGTCGGCAGACTCAAAGACGTGTCGGAAAAAGAGAATATCGACGAGATGAAGGCGGCGTCGGAAGCGTTAATGAATTTGATGCACGAGTTTTCCGCGAAGATGTATCAGCAGCAGACATCTCCGGGGCAGGACGCTCAGCCGGACGGTAACAGCGACGAAAAACCCGATGAGGACGCTGTGGACGCCGATTTCGAAGTTGTCAAATAGGGGTACGGAAGATTGCCGACTTATGAGTTCAATTGCGGTAGCTGCGGAAACGTTTTCGAGAAGTTTCTTCCGATAACCAGCGGATCGGCTTACGATTGTCCGAACTGCGGAAGTAGCGCTAAAAAAAAGATTTCCGGCGGTATCGGGTTGATATTTAAGGGAGCGGGGTTTTATATTAACGATTATAAAAAACCCGAAGCCGCTGAAGCCGAGAAAGTGAATAGCTAACCCGGGATTTACGAATATGGAGCTGGATTCACCAATCCAGCGGGTAGATGGGATAAAGTACGCGGCCGGCGGTGTCATTTGTGATTTTCCGGCCGCTTTTGTTACGGGAGATTGACAGGTGCGGACGATTGAGATAAATTCAATCATGATGAAACGCTATTATCCCATATTGGGGATCAACTCTAATTGTACCTTAGAGGAAATAAAAGCCGCCTACAGGAGGCTCGCTAAAGCGGTTCACCCCGATACCGGTGGCGACCCGACCAGATTCCGCGATATCCGTGAGGCCTATGAAACCCTCTCCGATCCGAGTCGTCGCAAGAAATACGACAACAAATTAGAATCGTTGCCTTTTGACGGCGAACCGTATAAGAGTATTGAGACGACTATCCTCATCGAACCTGTGGATGTATACGATGATGTTGTCGATGTCATCAGCCGTCGAATAGGAATAGATAAAAAGACTAAGTTGAAAACAGTGATTCCGGTATCGGTAAGTGAAGCCGCAAATGGGGTCAATCTCGAGATCGTGATATCGGTGAAGATGATCTGTCAGCGTTGTTTCGGATTCGGCGATACCCTGATATCGTCGTGCAGCGAATGCTCGGGCAAGGGAACAATAACCGTTATAAAAAGAGGCTACGCGATTTTACAGCCGGGGTCCCTTGACGGGGATACGATAACCGCCCGATCAGGCAAAACGGAGATAATCGGCAAGTTGAAAATTGAGAGATGAAAGACTTTTACTCGACATTGGGTGTTTCCGAAAAAGCCTCCGAGGCCGAAATGAAAAAGGCCTATCGAAAGTTGGCCAAGAAGTATCATCCCGACGCCAATCCCGGAGACAAACAGGCCGAATCGAAATTTAAGGAGATCTCGGAGGCGTACGACGTTCTCTCCGATAAGAAAAAGCGGGCGCAATATGAGCAGATGCGTCGGTTCGGAGGCGGGTACGGTGGCGCGCGTCCCGGAGCGGCTTACGGCGGGCGGGGGGTTAATTCCGACGATCTCTCGTCGATTTTCGGGCAATCCGGTGGGTTCGGGTCGTTTGCCGATATATTCTCGTCGATCTTCGGCGATAGTCCGGGTCGATCGGGCGCGGGTTTCGGACAGCGTCGCGGGCCGGTTAGAGGTGATGATTTATACAGCGATATCGAAATACCGTTCGCGACTGCCGCGAAGGGGGGCAAGGTAAATGCCAGGATCATGACGACGGAGCAATGCCCGATCTGTCATGGTAGTTCGACAAAACCCGGAGCATCCCAAACAGTATGTCCAGATTGCGGCGGGCGCGGTATGGTCAGTTTTACCCAGGGCGATTTCGCCGTTTCGAGGCCCTGTCCGAGATGCCTGGGCAAAGGACGAATCACGGGTGATCCATGCGATAACTGCCGGGGCTCGGGTAATGTAAGCAATCGACATGAGATAAGTGTAAAGATCCCCTCCGGCATGGAATCGGGAAAAAAGATCCGCTTAAAAGGGCTCGGTAATCCGGGGACGAAAGGAGGGCCTCCCGGCGATCTGTATCTTCGGGTTGATGTAAAGGACCATCCGTTTTTCTGGCGTAAGGGCTTGAATATATATTGCCGAGTACCATTGACTCTCAATCAGGCGGCCGACGGCACGAAAATCAGGGTGCGCACAATGAGCGGCAAGAAAGTCGATTTAAAGATCCCGCCCTGTACAGCTCCCGGCAAGAAATTCAAATTAAAAGGATTGGGCTTGATCTCTCATAGCAAAAAAGGGGATCAGATAGTCGAAATCGACTTAAAGATCCCGAAGGAAATGACGGACGAGGAGAAAGAGCTTTACGATAAAATAACACAAACTGCCGGGGCTTAGCCCCCGGCTTAATATTTAAGGTGGATTAAACGTGGGATTTTATTATATTTTATGGTCGACGTAATGCGTGAAAAGGAGGCAATTTTGAAGTATTTCGTGTTTGTACTCATGATGGGAATTCTGATTGTATCCTGCGCCGAATCTGTGCCATCGGAACAACAGCTCTACGAATCTGCCCGTAATTATGAGGCCGCCATGGATTTCGATAACGCTCTTATTGTATACGATACGATTATCGAGAAGTATCCCGAAAGCCAGAACCGATATAAAGCGATCTTTATGAAGGGGTATATTTACACCGATTTATTAAAGGACAAAAACCGTGCAATCGAGGCTCTGGATCTGCTCCTGGCCGAATATCCGGATTGTGATCTTGCCGATGACGCCCGTATTATGCGCGAAATCGCCGAAAAAGGGGCCGATTTGATGTCGGTTTTCGACGATTCCAGCGGAACCGAATAGCTTTAGTCCTGACTGTCACCGCGACAGCTCGATACAGGGCCGTCTTTTATAGAATCAAATCGCCTCGATCCCGCTTTTTTATTGACTCTTTGCCCGATTCCTAATAAAGTTACCACCCGATCGGAGGGGAATTGAAAGTGGTACTCCAAAGGGTAGCCGGGGCCTCGGTGGAGGTCGCGGGGCGGAAGATAAGCTCAATCGGTCCGGGATTATTGCTTCTGGTCGGCGCTGACGGAGATGACACTGAAAAAACGGCCGATTTCGTGGCCGATCGTTGTCTCGGTTTGCGAATATTTGAGGATGAACAAGGTAAGATGAACAGATCGATCGGTGAAATTGACGGAGCGATACTGGCTGTTAGCCAGTTTACGCTATCGGCGGACCTCTCAAAGGGCCGAAGGCCGAGTTTTACCAGCGCAATGAAACCGGTCGAGGCCGAAAAACTGTTTGATTATTTCGTGGATAAGCTTAAGGGCAGCGGATTGACTGTGAAAACGGGGCGCTTCGGCGCGAAAATGATGGTTCATATTGATAATGACGGACCGGTGACATTTATATTGGAAGGATGATGGAAACTCTGGTCATGCGTTTGATATTAGCCTCAAGTTCACCGAGAAGGCAAAAATTGCTAAATGAGATGGGGTACGAATTCGAGATTGTCACGCCGATTTCGGACGAGATGATGATGGCGGGAGAATCCCCGGAGAAACATGTGTTGCGTATATCGAGGGATAAGGCTGAAAGCGTAGCAGGTGATTTCGCCGATGATTTGGTGCTCGGCGCCGATACCATTGTGGTATTAAATGACCGTATTTTCGGTAAACCGGGATCAAAAGTAGAAGCTGTTGAAATGCTGGAAACTCTCTCTGGAAAAACTCATACGGTATATACCGGATTAACCATCGTTAACCATTCGGCGGGAACGGTTTTATCCAGGTATGATTCGACACTGGTTTCATTTAACATTCTTAACGAATACGATATCGAAAGATATATAGATTCGGGAGAGCCGATGGATAAAGCAGGGGCATATGGTATTCAAGGCATGGGATCGTTCCTGGTCGAGCGGTACGATGGCGAATTGGATACAGTGATTGGATTTCCGCGCAAGCTATTCAAAAGTATGTACGAGGAGGTTGCGTTTTGTCAATAGCTCTGGGCGATCTGTTACGCGAAGCTCGCGAGGCCAAAGGACTAAACATAGAGCAACTCGCGGCCATGACAAGACTGAATCACGCTTTCATCGAGGCGTTGGAGGAGGGCAGATGGGATAAACTTCCCGGGCAGGTCTATCTCAAACCATTCGCGAAAACGTGCGCGGAAGCCCTCGATCTCGATTTGAAAGAGGTTTATAAGGCAATTGACGGCGAAGAGATGAGTAAGGCCGAGGTGCTTGCGCCTCAGGTGAATGAGCCCCTTCCTGAAAGTCGGTTCGATTATAAGTTACCTCTCGTTTTAGTCGTGGGCGTTATTATAATAGGATTGATTTATCTAACCGTTCAATATCAGCATAGATCACGAGGCAATTCTATCGATATGCCGGTTATCCCGGCTGATATCGTTTATAAAAAGAGCGATTCCAAACGGAGCGGGCCCTGGGAAAAGCCGGCGGAGTGGGAGATCGCGCACCCGGGATACAAACGATTAAGACTCGAGGCGTCAGATCAGGTCTGGGTAAGCGTACTCACGGAAAGCGATACTCTTTACGCCGGGTTTATTAACGGAGGGCAGGGCAGAACCGTTTTCTCTAATAGCGGATTTACCCTGAATATCGGAAAGAACGATTGTCTTGCCGGCTTTTTAAACGGAGAGCGTATACCGATTATCGGGACGACGGAGAAAGGCTTGTATAATTATCGTCTGAGTTCGGCATCAGAGGTGAATTAGAGTGGAAATCAAGATAAACAGATTCGCCGAGAAATTCGCCAAGTTAAAATTCAAATATACGCATAAAATATTTCCCATAAGCTTCAGCGATCTTCCCGATAATCGCAGAGCGTGTTTAATCTGTATGCCGGGTAAAATGGATCAGGTGCGCGCGGCCGCTGAAATCCTGCCCGAGCTGGCCGAGATTTTTCCCAACAGGGATATAAAAATTCTTCTCACCACAAACGTCGATCCTCAATCCTACCAATTTATAAAGAAATTCTCGATCATAAGACCCCTGTCGGAGGATATCGATTCGTTTTCACTTCCCAAGAGAGAATTTATAGATCGTTTAACCAAGGGAGGATTGGCTATAACGGTGGATATGGATACCAACCCGAACTTTTTCAATGCCGTTATATCATTGCAAACCGGCGCCCCGGTAAGAACGGCGTTTGACAAAGGCGAGGGGCTCCCCTATTATAATTTTATAGTCGCCATTCCCGCCAGGGACGCCGCTCCGAAGGTGTCTTATAGGGCAATGGCGGATATATTGAGAAATTTTAAGAAATAAGGAGAAAAAGTGCTTCTTTCGCGACTTGAAATATCCGGCTTTAAATCGTTTCCGGAAAAGACCATTATTGAATTCGATGGCGGAATAACCGGCGTTGTCGGCCCCAACGGTTGCGGAAAATCGAACATACTTGATTCAATCAGGTGGGTTTTGGGAGAACAACGTACAAGCGTCCTTCGAAGCTCGCGTATGGAACAGATTATTTTCTCGGGCACCTCGACTTTGAATCCGACCGGCATGGCCGAGGTTACGCTATTCATAAAGAACAACCGCGGGTTGCTTCCTATTGAGTATGATGACATATCCATAACGCGACGATTATACCGTTCGGGCGAATCGGAGTATTTGATCAATAAAAACGTATGCAGGCTTAAAGATATAATCGAGCTATTTTTCGATACCGGTATGGGCGCTCACGCTTATAGTGTTATTCAGCAGGGCATGATCGACTCTATCCTCTCGGATAAAACCGAAGACAGACGTTCTCTTTTCGAGGAAGCGGCCGGTGTCACAAAGTATAAACATCGAAAGAAGGAAGCCGAAAACAAGCTTTCAGCTACCGAGGCGGACTTGCTCCGAATCGGTGATGTTATATCCGAGATAGAGAAGCAGGTTGTAATTTTGCGCAGGCAGGCCAAACGGGCAAACCGTTACGCCGATCAGAAAGAAAAGCTGAAAGATATAGAATATTCCCTCACCGCGGGAAAGCTATACGATTCGGAAAAGCAATTCGGCGGGCTCTCTCAACATAAAAACGAACTCAATGTCCTGATCGAGGGATTCACCGCAGAAATCGACAAGCTTCAGGTCAATCTCCAGGAGAACAAGCTCGAATTAACCGAGACTGAGAAGGCGGCCGGTGAATTCAGGCAGAAGGATTCCGATCTGGCGGTAAAAGCGGCCGGATTCGAAAATGAGATAAAACTATCGAGTCATCGCATGGAAATGTCTACCGAAGAAATCCAGAATTGTCGTATCGATATAGAGGCCTTAGAAACTCGTATAGTAAAGTTAAAAAAGGAGATGGAGGATTACAGCGGTAGAATTGACGAAAACGAGCGGCGGAAAATATCGTCGGCAGAACATTGCGAGGTTTTAGATAGAGAGCTTGAAGAACTGACCGCCAAACAGAACGAATCGGAATCGGATCTCGAACAAAAGAGAAAATCGAACCAGGCGATTTCGGAGAGAATGTCAGGCGTAAAGACGGAGATTACATACCTGTCGGAATCTAGAACAAGGCTATTTTCGCGATTGAACGTTCTCGAGGAGGATACTCAGCAGTTTGATAAGATTCGCGATGAAAGCTCAAGCGATCTCTCTAATCTCGATAACGCCCGCAGCGGAATAGCGTCGAGGATCGAGGAATCGCAATCTCAACGGGAAACGCTCGTTCAACGGAAAGATAAAGCGGTGGGCGTCCTTACAGATCTTCGAGAAAAACTGGCGTCCATGCAAGCCGAACGTTCAGGGCTCGAGGCCAGACGCGAATTGTTCGAACAGATGATCGAGACCGGAGAAGGTTATACGAGCGGGGCCGCGGCTTTGAGATCCTGGCCCGAAGTTCCTGTCACAGTATATTTACCGCTGGCCGAAGTTTTAGAGGTACCAGAACAGTATCGTATCGCGGTTGCAGCCGCGCTGGGCGATATGGGGGAGATTGTCCCGGTTTCGACTTATGAGGACGCTTACGCCGCTATCGAATATCTAAAATCAAAATCCCTTGGGCGGGCGAGCTTTCTGGTTTTAAATGAAATTAGCGGCTCGAATATCGAGAGCGACATGCCGGATGGCGGACCGGGTTTCTTAGGTTTTTTGGATCAGCTTGTAAGCTGTCCCGATGAATACAAACCGGCTGTTAAATTACTTTTGGGCAGGGTCGGGTTATTCGAATCGAATGATACCGCTCTCGACGCCGGAAAGCGGTGGGAACATTATACCAGGGTTACTCTTGACGGTCTTACTCTTTTGCCATCAGGATTCATATCTGGTG
>JAZGHS010000034.1:0-18500 GCA_036481315.1 Candidatus Zixiibacteriota bacterium
CTTGTGTTCATGCCAATACCTCGCTCTTTACCGACGAAGGAACAATTGGTCGTTTCGATTCCGGCCTGAAGGCCGATACGAAGGTTTTCGGGCTAAACAATTCGATATCGCCGGGAAGCTCTCTTGACGAACACTGATAGGAGAATTTCAGATCGGATTGAACCGCCGCTCCTACGACTCCTCCGCGGTAATGTGTTTGATCCAGCTTGGAGATGAACAGCTTATCGACTTCAAGATCGGGATTTTCCCTGATGAACTCGGTGATATCTCCAGCGGGAGTATCGGCCGGAACCACCAAATGTATCTCATGCGGGTTCGCCGCCCCCACAAAAGCGGATAACTCGTTGATATCCTCTTTTGTCGAATAACCGCTACTATCGATTATAACCAGACCTGTTTTGATTGTTTTAAGAAATACGGCAAGTTCATCGGGCGAGCGCACCGCCGTGCAGGAACATCCGATTACGTTGGCCAGGGACATAAGCTGTTCACGCGAATCGGCTCTGAAATTATCGGTTGTCACCAGCGTTACTCTGGCCGTCTCCTCCATGGTGAACTGGAATGCAAGCCTGGCGGCGGCCGACGATTTCCCGCTTCCGGTGGAACCGATAAGCATCACTACCGTGGCGCCGGTTTCGACAATTTTAATAGGCTCCGATTGCCCGAGTGTATCGGCGAGACGTCCGATGAGGATATCCCAGTATTTATCGCTCTCCTTTTCATCTACGGAGGGCATCCCTTTCACGAGTTCCAACGCTAAAGATTCCGGCAGATGTTTTTCAATCAGACTTTTACCGACTTCGAGCTGTAATCCCGACGGCTGACCGAAGAGCGATTCTTTTCGCCCGCGGGCAAATTCGTTTTTTAGATCGTCGATATCCTTTTTCATCTCGTTAAGCAGTTCGCTGGGAGATTTGGGTCCGGTCGCGGCATTTTGAATACGTTTCTCGGGTACGGGGCTTTCGACCGATTTGGGAGCAACCGCTTTTATACGGTTTTTTGTCGGCGGAACTTTGACTTTCGGTGTTTTCGCGGGCTGACTCGCGGTTTTTTCGCTTTTATCGATCGCGGCCGTAACCTCCACGAATCTGCCTTCTTTTCCGAGACCGTTTCCCTTGTTGTTGAAACGGGTCTTCAGAATAACTGCCTCTTCCCCGAAGTCGTCTTTTACTTTAGACAGGGCTTCAGGCAGGCTCGGAGCTATGAACTTTTTGATCAACATCTGGCATCCTCACTGTCTTTATGCTTTCGATTTCTATATTCGGTATCAACTCGTTAAAGGAGATCACTGCCACCTTAGACAAGGCGGCGGCGATAACTCTCTTAAACGCTAATCTAATGTTCGGGCTTGTTAATATCAGAGGAGTGTAACCGGCGATGGACATCTCCTGGGCGACCATAGCGGTTTCCTCTATAACTTTTTGCGCGATCTCTGGCGGTAATGCCGCGATTATACCCTGTTTGGTGCTCTGTATGGAATCGCTAATCAACTTCTCTATCGACGGATCGAGAACGGATACTTTCATACCGCCGGTTTCGTCGAGAAATAAAGCCGATATCGTTCTGGCGAGAGAATGACGCACGAACTCGCTTAAGATATCCGGTTCCTTGGTGTTCGGGGCGTAATCGGCTAATGTCTCTAAAATGGTCGGCAGATCCTTTATAGGAATTCTCTCGGCTAAGAGGTTTTGCAGAACGCGTTGAATCTGTCCCAAGCTTAACAGATTGGGTATCAATTCATCGATTAAAGCCTGGTGATCCTGCTTGACATTTTCTACAAGCTTGGCGATCTCTTGACGGGTCAAAAGCTCAGCGGCGTGCGATTTTATTACCTCTGTAAGATGAGTAGCGAGTACGGCTGTCGGTTCGACAACGGTATAACCGCGTTTTTCGGCTATTTGCCGCTGGCTGGCCTCTATCCAGATGGCGGGCAATTCGAACGCCGGCTCGACAGTCTCGATTCCGGCGATGGAATTTATAATGTTGCCGGGATTAATGGCCATCATCTGATCCGGATAGAGCTGGGATGAAGCCAGGGCGACCCCTCGCATCTTTATATTGTACTCATTCGGTTTTATTCCGACATTATCCCTTATTCTAATTGGCGGAACCACTACCCCGAGTTCGGAGGCTATCTGTTGTCTGATTATCGAAATCCTGTCCAACAGATCGTGTCCGTGCGATGCGTCCACAAGGGGAATCAGACCATAGCCGATCTCGATTTCGAGGGTATCGACTTTGAGGTAATCCTCGATCCTCTCCTCCGAAATCTCCTCCTGTAATTCGGGTTCGGACCCTTTCTTCTCCTCTATTTTCTGAGTTTTAATTGCTGAATAAGCGACCATTGCGGTTAACCCGCCCAGAACCATGAAGGACATGGTCGGCAGACCGGGAACCAGACCGAAGAAGAAGAGAAAGCAAGCGGCGACAAGAATAGCCCTCGGATACCTGGTGATTTGCGATGAAAGATCTTTGCCAAGGTTGGAATCCGACGGGGCCCTGGTAACCAGGATACCGGCGGAGGTTGCTATAATCAGCGCGGGAATCTGGGTAACCAGGCCGTCACCTACTGTTAGAATCGTATATGTTTTCAAAGCTTCGGAAAGCGGCATGCCCATTTGCATAGCGCCGATAATAAAACCGGCCAAAACGTTGATAATGGTTATCAGTACACTTGCGATTGCGTCGCCCCTGACAAACTTGGACGCGCCGTCCATAGCACCGTAGAAATCGGCCTGTCTGGCGATCTCGTCACGACGATTCCTGGCCTGTTCCTCGGTGATAAGACCGGCGTTCAAGTCGGCGTCGATAGCCATCTGTTTGCCGGGCATAGCGTCGAGAGTAAAACGGGCGGCCACCTCGGCGACCCTGCCGGAACCCTTGGTTATAACCACGAACTGGATGATGACCAGGATGGCGAATATTATAAAACCAACTACATAATTACCGCCGACGACAAAACTGCCGAACGAGGCGATAACCTCGCCGGCATATGCCGTTCCGAGAATCAATCTCGTGGAAGCGACGTTTAATGATAATCTGAACAGTGTTAAAATCAGAAGTAGACCGGGGAACACAGACAGTTCCAGAGGCTTCTTGATGTACATGGTTATCAATAGAATGACCAGAGCCAGGGTTATATTGAAAGCCAGCAGGAAATCGAGTATCGACGGCGGCAGAGGCATAACCAGTATGCCTATTATCAATACGATCATCACCGCCAGGGCGATATCAGAATGTCTGGTAATCCAGATTAAGAACGGTTCTTTTTCCGTTCCGATCGCGGACCCGTCGGCCATCAGATTTTACCTTTCTGTTTATAAACAAACGCTAATACCTCAGCCACGGCACGGTAGAGTTTCGACGGTATCTTCATACCGATCTCACCAAGTTCGAACAGCGATCTCGCCAGCGGTTTGTCTTCCACCACGGGCACATTGAACTTTTTCGCGATTTCCTTGATTTTCTCGGCCAGTAGCCTTTCGCCCATAGCCACGATCGTGGGGGAGTCGTCTTTAGCCATATCGTATCTCAAGGCCACGGCTATATGAGTCGGGTTGGTTACAACGACGTCTGCCGTCTCGACCTCTTTGACCATCCTCTTTCGAGATAGATCGCGCTGGATTCTTTTAATTCGTGCTTTAATCTGCGGATCGCCCTCGAGTTCTTTCATCTCCTGCTTAACTTCCTGGACGGACATACGCATTTTTTTCGAGTGTTCGAATTTCTGAAAAGCGAAATCAAGAAGGGCCAAAAAGAACAGCGCCAGGGCGGCTCTCAACCCCAGTTTTAGTGCGGTTGTGGCGGCGAATATAAAAACCTGTCCTACACTCTTATCCACAAGTTGATGGAGATTCGAGATTTCCGATTTTATAGTTAGAAAAGCGACCAGACCTATGGTGAAGACTTTAATAACGTCTCTGACAAGTTCGACCGCGGTTTTCTTGGAGAATATCCGTTTTGCTCCCTTTGTGAAATCAAACTTTTCCGCCTTTGGGGTAATCGGCTCGAGGGAGAACATAGCGCCGACCTGGGCGAAATTAATCAAAATCCCGGCGATAATAATAACGACCATCACTGGCCCGACCGCCTTTAAGACGGCGAAGCCGTTGGTTCTGAAAATTTCCTGAACCGCTTTCGCGTCTAATGTGAGATTCGGTATCAATGAAACATCGGTCCTGAACGTCTCAGAGACTATCTGAAAAATCCAGTTGGAGAAAAACATCAGGGATAAAAGCCCGGCGAAAAGTATAATTGCCGAATTAAGCTCGACCGAGCGGGCTACCTCGCCTTTCTTACGCGACTCCTCCAACCGCCGTGGAGTCGCTTCTTCTGTTTTTTCCTGTAGAGATTCGTCAGCCACTTATATTCTCCCCGATAGGGCGTATATTAGATTTGATAAATCGCGATCCATGTTGTGCATTAGTTTTATCAGCACGTAACTGATAAATGGGTAGGCCGCCGCCAGGGTTAGAAAACCGGTTGAGATCTTTAAGGGAAAGCCCACGATGAAAACATTCATCTGCGGTACGGTACGGGCTATAATCCCCAGAGCGACATCTGTTAAGAATAAAGTAATTATCATCGGCGCGCCCATTTTCAAGGCAATCGCGAAAATATCGATACATGCCCTTACCAAAAAATCGGCGGAGGCGCCGGAGAATACCTGATGACCGAGGGGAATTACCGCGAAACTCTCGGCCATGGCGTTTATCAGCAGATGATGACCGTCGATGGCCAGAAATATCAATATACCCAGAATCAACTGAACCTGCCCGAGGATGGAAACTTTCTGTCCCGACGATGGATCTATAACCTGGGCGATGATAAACCCCATCTGGAATCCCATGATGTGACCTGACATCTGCAACCCCAAAAAGAGAATCATGGCGGTGAAACCGATAAGGAGGCCGGTCGCTATCTCCTTGGCTATAATAACAACCACGGTCCCGAGCCCCGCGGAGAAACTCATATCGAGAGGGGGAACCACCGGCAGGAGTATCAGAGAAAACGCCGCGGCCAACCCTATTTTTGCTGTGGCCGGGATATTCTTATGTCCGAATATCGGCGAGATAGTTACTATTCCCGCGACCCGCATAAGAATCATTAAAAAAGTCTCGAATTGTCCTGTAGTAATTTCCAGTATCGGCATATTCCTTCTTTCGTTGTCTATATCCTAAGCAAGGGGTATGCCGTCTGAGAACGCCGGGTAAAAACATTCTATACTGTTGTGTATCATGAACTTAAAAAAGCCCCCTTCGGTTAACTCGGGGGGGATGAAATATCCGGCGGAAAAATCTTCCCACCGGCTTATAAAAAAATGCCTATCTTAGGATAATGTCGGTATTATCGCGAAAAGCTGGCTGGTGAAACTAACCACAGTGGTAATCATCCATGGCAGAAAGACTATCAGGGCTAAGGCGACGGCGATAATTTTGGGGATAAAAGTCAGGGTCATCTCCTGGATCTGAGTTATCGACTGCAAAATCGATATTGTCAGCCCCACCATAAGCGCGAGAAGCAACATAGGCGCCGATACCATCAAGGTTGTGAAAATCGCTTCTCTCGCTAACCCTATTATGAATTGAACTTCCATCGCGCAATTTCCTCTTATCTGTTTAATTCTTAAACAAAATTATTCTATTTGGTTTTTCAAATAACCGCGGGCTGTCAATGGAAACTCGCGACCAGCGATTTTATGATCAAATACCAACCGTCGATTAATACGAACAACAGAATTTTAAACGGCAAAGATACCATTATAGGCGGTAACATAAGCATACCCATGGACATCAATACCGAGGCCACTACCATATCGATAACGAGAAACGGTATATAGAGAATAAATCCAATCTGGAAGGCGATTCTCAATTCCGAAATCACGAACCCGGGAATTATAAGATGAGTCGGCAGATCCTCGGGTTTTTCAGGCTGAGGTATATTCGATAGGGAGACAAACAAAGCGAGATCTTTCTCCCGGACCTGTCTTAGCATGAATTCCCTTAGCGGTTGTACCCCCTGCTCCAAAGCTTCCTGCTGGGAAAGCTCCCCGTTTAATAACGGCTGAATGGCCGTTTCATTAACTGTCGCTATTGTCGGGGCCATAATAAACACTGTCAGTATCAAGGCCAGTCCGATCAATAACTGATTGGGCGGCATTTGATGAGTTCCGACTGCCTGTCTTAGAAATGAGAAAACCACTACTATCCTGACAAAGGATGTCAACATGATGATTATTGCCGGGGCGAGGGTCAGAACGGTGAGCAGAAGTAAAATCTGCATGGCGACCGATAGATCTTCGGGCGAATCAGCCTGATCGAGTTCTATGGTTATTTTAGGAATACCCTGGGCAAAGCCGAGATTCGGTATCAATGTCAGGGCTATTCCGCAAAGCATGGCTATAATAAAGAGTTTTTTCATCGCCTCAATATCCCTTTGAAAATCTCGGAGAATTTTCCCTGGCTTGTTTTGTCGCTCGGTCTCTCGTTTCGAACCTCGAAACTCGAGGCTTCCTCTTCGGTAAGCTCGGCGATCGGGTTTATACCGTGATCGGAGACTCCCAGTACTTTATATTTCTGGCCGATTTTGACCAAAAACAGCGATTGCTTGGGGGCCAGAAAGGTCCGGCCTATTATTTTTATGGTATCTCCAACGTTACCTCCGCCGGCCGCTCTGGAGTTGAGTTTTTTCATGAAATATGTCGAGAGGTAGATCAGCCCTACTATGAACACCAGCGAGATAGCAAGTTTCACCAGTATTCCGAAAAGAGACGGAGAGTATATTTCATTAATCGGCGCGTAGGTGGAATCGCCTCCGGCGGTCTGAGAAGCGGCATTTACGGACGTTATTAATGTTATCGCGACCGTATGTAAAAAGGTAATTATTCTCATCCCAGGCTCTTGATTCTGTCTTCCTTCGACGTCATGCTTGTGATCCTGATCCCGAAATTTTCGTCAACCACGACAACCTCTCCTTTGGCGATCAGTTTTTCATTGACCAGTAAATCCACCGGCTCACCGGCGAGTTTGTTGAGTTCGACCACCGATCCTGGTCCGAGATTGAGAATATCCTGAATCGGCATGGATGTCCGGCCGAGTTCGATCGAGATCGGCATGGTAACATCAAGGAGCATGTCGATATTATGAGATTCTCCGGTATCTCCCGATTTCGAAAACTGTTCGAATTCCATGGAGGAGATTTTATCTACGCTCTCCTCTTCCCCATCGGGCGTTTCCGTGCTTTGCTGACCGCCAAGCTCCGAGATCATAGCCATCTCTTCCTCGGATAAGTTCATTCCCTGGTCAGCCGCATCCTCGGATGATTCTTCGGTTTGCTGCTCTGTCGATTCATCATCGGAAACAGGCGATTCGCTGACATCCTGATCCTCCGGTTGTTCTGTTTCAGCCTCGTCGGTAGCCGGTGCGGAAGATTCAACGTCGGCCATTGACGGCTCGCTGATATCCTGCTTATCCTCGCCTTTAGGGGTTTCGGGTTCGTCGCTCCCTGGCGCGTTTTCGGCGTTTTCCTCGTTCGGAATTTCGGGCTTAGAATCGCTCATCTCAGCATTCTCATTGTTCAGTTCTTCATCAGCCATATTATTCCCCTGTTAACATCTTCTCTATTTTAATCGATTTTTTATTTCCCGTTCGGCCGGGCTTACCACTGAATTTGATTCTATCCCCGACCATAACAATAACATCTTCATCTGAATGCTTATCAAGCCGTACTACGTCCCCTTGCTGAAGGCCGACAAGTTCTTTAACCGTAAGGTTCGTCCCGCCGAGAAAAACGACTAGTTCGGATCGAATCGAGGAAATCTCCTTTGTGTTTGATTCGAACCTGTTTTGATCATCGTCCATTTTCTTGGCCTCAATCCAGTTTTGCGCGGAGAGATTCGCCATAATCGGTTCCAACGTCAGGTAGGGATAGCAGAAAGTCATCAATCCCGTCTCCGAACCCATTTTTATTTGAAGGGACACTACGATAACCGTCTCTCCCGGGGCCACTATCTGAATAAACTGCGGATTGCTCTCGAACGCCGATTGTTTGAATTCGATATCATGGACATGCTCCCATGATTTGCTTAAGGCTGTAAAGGCCCTGGAGATGATTTTAGCCATGATCGATTTTTCGATCCCGGTTAATTCCCTATCGCTGGTAACACCTTTTCCTCGTCCACCGAACATTCTATCGACAAATGATAACGCAACCGAGGGATTGAAATCGAGAATGCCCGCGCCCTCGAGGGGCGTGGGGCTGAAGACGTAAGTACACGACGGTGTCGCCAGCGACATGATAAACTCCGAATAGGTGATCTGATCGACCGACACCAGATCGACATCGACCATGGCCCGGGTGAACCCGGATAGGGCCGATCCGAACTGATTGGCGAAGTTATCGTGTAGAGATTCCAATGACCTTAACTGGTCTTTAGAGACCCTGTTGGGATGCTTAAAGTCGTAGAGGACCGCTTTCCTGCTCGAATCGGATATCGTGGCGGGCGATTCGGATGGGGCCGCTACCTGTTCTTCTTCTGTTACCTGCGATAACAGGGCATCAATTTCATCCTGTGATAATACCTGAGCCATAATTATTGAAGCACATAATCGACGAAATACACGTTGTAAATCGAATCCGGCGCAACCGCCTCGTTCAATTTAATAAGAATTTCCTCGCGTAATTGCGTTTTGCCGTCGACCGAACTCAACTCCTCCATGGTTTTTGATGACAATACCGCTATCAGTATATCTCTGATTATAGGGCCTGCAGCCTCGAAATCTCCCGTGCCGCCACCTTCTCCATGACCCCCGCCTTCCTCTCCGGATTTCGGTGTTTCGATACCGATAGATGTGGAAAGGAACCTCGTACCATTGGTGCCGGCCGGATTGACCAGGATATTCTCGATGAGATGAATTTCTCCTCTTTCCCTGGCCGTCGATTCCTCAAGCGGCGCTTCGTAAGCATGCTGAATTTTCGGGGAAATGTAAAATTTCACAAAAGCGAAAGCGGCCGATGCCATTAGCAGTTGCATGCCAACAAGCATTATAATCAGTTTCTTAGGCCCGCCGGAGCCGCTAGTACTCGGCGGACTCGATTCTTCGGAAACGTCTTCGGAATCAGTCTCCGTATCCATTTTTTCGATTTCATTTACGGCATCAGGCATTTTTACTGTCCTTCGTCATCCCGTCTGATATACAGCCCAGCGGCGATATCCCTCTTAAAGGCTGATACCCTTTCGATTATCTCGTCGACCTTTTCGCAAACCATAATTTTCTTACCGGTGGTCAGGTGAATTATGGTTTCCGGAATAGCCTCTACTATCTCGATGAGATCGGAGTTAATCACCAGTTCGCTGTTATCCAGCCGGGTTACGTTAATCATTTACTTTTCTTTCGAGGCGGAGGGGAATATCCCCTCCGCCCTCTTTATCCTTAATTCTTCAAGTTAACCAGTTCGTTTAACATCTGATCCGATGTAGAGATTACTCTCGCGTTGGCCTGGAATCCACGTTGAGCGACAATCATATTCGTAAATTCCTGGGCCAGATCCACGTTGGAGATCTCGAGGGCGCCGGATGATATCGACGATGACGAGGTTTCGGTCGGGATAGTCATAATAGCCGAGCCCGAGTTAGCCGATTCCTGATAGAGGCTCTGTCCGATCTTTAGCAATCCGCCCATGTTGTTGAATTCGGCGATATAAACCTGCGCCAGCACCCGGGAAACACCGTTGGTGAATATGCCGGTAATAGTACCACTCGGACCGATACTGATATTCGAAAGGATTCCTACCCCATAACCATCCTGCCCCCTGGCGGCGGCCGTGGAACGAGAGGCGAAACCGGTCAGGCCGTCAAAACCGCCCGATGTTCCGGAATGGAGATCGACATTCAGGTCGCTCGCGCCGTTATTCGGGTCGATAACAAGGCTTGTCGCCCCGCCATCATAATCGAATGAGCTTAAAGAACCATCACTATTGAAAGTGACCATTCCTGAGCTTCCGGAACGAATGACTTCTCCGGCTCCTAAAGAAGCCTCCCAGAACCACTCATTTTCATTCCAGCTTTTTGTGAAGGTAAGGGTTAGATTATGTTTTCCACCCTGCGAATCAAAAGTAGTAATAGAAGTCGAATGCTGAGTCTCTTCAGTGTCGATTGTGATCGTCGAAGATGTTAATGCTCCCGCTCCATCGGGATCGCCAATCAGGCCTCCTGAACCGGCTGAAATGGTGACTCCCCCTCCGCCGAGACCGGATAGTCCTGTTACGATACCGTCTATGGGGTCAAAAACCAGAGTCAGATTCTCGGGAGCAAGAGCGGGCATATCGGTAGGCGTGAATATGTCGATAGCGGCGAGAGTCGATGCGGCCCCGTTATTCACGTTGAATATGGCCGATCCGAAAATTTGGGTAGAGATATCGGATGTACCCGAGTCCTCGATACGCACATTATAAACTGACGAACTTCCGGCATAATCGCGCCGGATCTGTATTTGACCGGATTCCAGAGAAGCTGTTACTCCGGAAGCCGAGGAGTTAATGGCGGCTATCAGATCGTTTATAGTAGAATCGAGAGTTAGCTGACTCAGATTAATCCAGGAGCCGTTATCGACTGAAATTCTGAATCCGGAAAGGTCCGTAACGCCGAGTTGGGTACCGAGCGTTTCGCCACCGGTTAATAAAAGCGTAGAGTTAACAGATGGAGGCATTTCACCTCCGCCAGAGACTGAGCCGTCATCGTTAAAGGCCAACGGACCCGGGGCGACATATGGCAAAGTGGCAATTCTTCCGCCGAGGGTACCGTCATAAGTACCGCCAACAGGGCGGCGATAAATTTCGATCTGGGTTACGTCGGTATCGGGATATGTAATGGTCAGATCAACCGATCCGTTCGCGGGTACAGTGGCGACTGTAATTTCCTCGCCCATCGACTGCCCCAGAGAGTTGGTTGCGATAACGGTGTAAACATAATCATCGGCGGGAAGAGTGCCGGAACCGGCCCCTCCGGCCAATCCGGCTATGTCGGCGGCCACTACATCGTCAAGTACAAGCCGGTGAGTCCCGGATAATTCCGAGAACTGGGCGTTAGTGCCCGTAACAGTTATTACGTGCTGACCGCCCGAACCGTTAGTGGCACTACCGGTAACGGTGCTTATATTCGAGGTCCCCGCTGATAACAGAGAAGCGATCGAATCGGTCGAGGCGGCGTCGAGATTCATACCGAGTTGAATCTCTGACGTCATTCTGGCCGGATCCTGCTGACCGAACGGCAGAGTAACGTTACCCATCGGCGCGCTTGCCGAAATAGTCCCATCGACATCGGCCATTTTGCCCTGCAAAATATATCCGTTTGCGGGGTTAACCATATTCGAGTTAGCATCGAAAGCGAAGGCTCCCGCTCTTGTATAGTACTGCTGTTGACCATCGGAGAGAACAAAGAATCCCGATCCCTGAATCGCCAGATCGGTGATCTGCCCGGTTGTCTCAAGCCCGCCCTGCAGGAAAAGGTTATCTATCGAGGCTAAGCTCATACCGAGCCCGAGCTGTAATGGATTTGTACCGCCGGATGTACTCGACGGACGTCCCGCGCCTCTGAAAGTCTGAACCAGAGCTTCCTGGAAGGTTACTCGTCCGACCTTATAGCCAATAGTGTTTACGTTGGCGATATTATCACCAACGACGTTCATTCTTACCTGGTGGTTCCGCAGGCCTGAAACGCCGGCGAATAATGATGCCATCATCTTAAAAATCCTCCTGACACGGACGAAAATCGTCGGTGTCCCCTCCGCACCATTCTGGCGCGGGTAATGGCTTCCCCATTCGGGGTCCAGCCGTTTAAATTATCCAACAATCGCGCTATCAATTTTTGTAAATACTCCGTCCTTAAGCCCGTTCAATTCACAGGCTGTTATTACGGTCCGGTTTTTCACCGAGACCACAAACGCCAGCTCATCAAGTAATACCAGCGATTCTTTAGCTCCCTTTTCATTTGCCGCGTCAACGGCCTTAACAAGTCTTTCCGCTTTATCGGGCGTCATTTCGACATCCCGCGATCTCAACCTCTCAGCCGCGTGGTTGGAAAACTTCACGCTTTCCCGCTGCCCGATGGAATCGATCAGTTGGTTTTTAAAATCGGTTTTACCAGTTGGGGCGATAGGTTCACTCCTCGGCTTAATCCCGGCGGGATTAATAGCGCCGTTGAGCGTCACGTTTTTCATTAATGTCTCCTTCCCTATTTCCACTATAAATCAACCGTCATCATAATCGTCATCCTGGCCGGAGTCATCTCCGGACGTGTCGGCCAAATTAATCTGTATGATATCCGACATACTGATTTTCTGACCGCCGATCATCAGATATCCCATTCCATTTTCGTATCTCACCGAATCGATTATACCCACGACCCTGGTTTCCACATTAACGCTTTCGCCCTCCGTATCGGTGGCGGTTACGGAGAAGGTATATTCACCTTCGGCCACGTTGGTACCGCCGTCATCCTTACCGTCCCAACTAATCGAGTTCATTCCCTCGTCGAGATCGTCAGAGTTGATTGTTCTAACCAAACCACCGCTCTGGTTATAAACCTGAATTTCGATATTCTGAGCCGCACCCGAGAGTTTGAAATGGAGGTTATCATCGGAACCAGACATATGATAGATGGTATTACCTTCGGCGACAACTTCCTTACCAATTATTGTAGTGGCCATGGTATTGGCGATAGTCTGGCTTAACATATAATCGAGCTCACTGGCGTAACTCAGGCCGGTATTGATATTCTCGAGCTGTTCAAGCGACGAAAACTGAGCCAGCTGGGCTACGAAATCGGAATCTTTCAATGGCTCCATCGGATTCTGGTACCTAAGCTGAGTAACCAGCAGATTTAGAAAATCGTTCTTACCGAGAGTCGATCTACCGAAGACGTTCATGGCCTGCGGGTCGTAAGTTTGAAAACTACTGATATTAGGTACTTCCGGCATAATTTCCCCCTTTAGGCTTTTAAATCGACCCATCCTCTATGGATAGTCGATTGAGATGATGTTTGCGGCGCGGTTTCGGAATCGTCATCCTTAAGCATCGAATCAAACTCTTTGAATTTGCCGTTGCCTCTATTTCGGCCTGGCCACATATCGGCTCCCATGCCATTACGCCCGAAACCATCGTGATTTCCGCTCATACTCGGTTCATGTATTACGTTGATCTCGTTGACTTTCAGATTGAAATTCTCAAGTCCCGCTTTAAGATCTTCCAAACGGCCGTTTATGGCCTTAAAAGCCTCGATATTAGAGACTTTTAGATCGGCGGACAGTATCCCCTGCTTTACCGTGAGTTTTATATCGAGATTTCCCAGCTCTTCGGGATGAAGCTTTAGTCTTATGGTCGATTGATTCCTTCTGGCGGCGAAAATCATTCCCGAGCGGATCTCGTCGATATCGAGCAATCGGTTTACCGGAGAATTGAGTATTTCGGTATTCGTATTAATTGAATTGTTAACCGATGCTATGTCGCGGTTCGAAAAAACACTCTTCGCGAAATCGGACGCTTGTTCGAGACCGCCAGGCTTGACACCGGATGTTTCGATTATAGGTTTCGCTTCGCTTGCCTTGATATTTCTCAACGGTTCCTGCCGTGTACCTGTGGATACCGTGACCGGTATTCCCCGGGAAACAGCGGGAGTGGTAGAGATTTTGGCCTCTTTTGGGGCCGACAGCGGATGTTTATCTATAGAATTCTGTTTTTCGTTTGATAAGATGCTATTAAGCGGTTTTAATATGGCCGGCGATTCCTGTTTTATATCGACGTCGGGGATAGCTCGTTTATTCGTATCTGGGGGTTTCCCTGAAAATATTAATACGCCGTCGGTTTTGTTGTTCACCCTGACATTATCAGGTTCTATAATCCGCCTTAAATCGAACGCGAAAGCCGCCTTGAATGTTTGCTCGCGGATAATATTGTTTTGGGGAAGATTATCGCCCTTGTCGTTTAACAACGGTACTTCAATTTTAATCGGATCGGGGTGCTTTTTAATCAGATCCACTAACGATGAAAGATCGACATATTCGGATTTGACAGCGTTACCGGTTTCGGTGATCCCTACCTTTATAAGGTTATCCGCACCGTTTCCCATGTTCCTGATTAGCTCCGCCGCTTTGAAGGATATCAACACTTTTTCCGATTGATTCGGATTGACAGGCATTTCGGTAACGGATCTAAAAACAGGGGTCTGCCTCTGAATAGTCGATTCGTTTAGAATATCAGTGGGCCTGGGGTTTGCACCTCCTCCAAACAATTGTTTGGAATTATTTGAGGATATCTCAATTGAAACGGTATCGTCGTTCTCCGTTAAGAGTATTTTGACCAATCCCGTGCCCAAGCTTGTAGGTTCAGATGATTTTACCTCGGCCTGTTTATCAACGACGGGAGAAGATAACGAGTCCCCTCCCTTTAAATCTATATTCGCTATTGAATCTAATAGCGGAATTGGATTCTCGAGAACATCGTCAATAAACAACGATCCCGGGAAATTCCGGTTCGATTCGATCTCGTTCGCGACAGGAGGGAGATTAATATCCCCGGAGCCAAATCCGTTCAATGACGCCGGATCGAGTCCTCCCGATATGGCTTTCAACTGTGAATCGAAATCAATTGAATTCGAATTTGATTGACCGGAAGACGGAGCGGATTTTCCGGACACATCGGGCTGGTCGATAAGAAAATTCGCCAGTTGAGGGATATTATTGAAAAAATAACCCATTAATTTCCGCCTAAAAGCATCGCCGAAATAACCGCCGCCCGTTCCGGAGGCATAGATTCGAGGATTTTGCTCACCTTTTGTCTTTTCATCCTGGGTAGAATCTCAACTACAAGAGAATCGTTCATTCCGGTCATAACTTCGGCAAGCTGAATTGGATTCATGCCATCGTAAATCTTCGCCAGATCGTTAAGCTGTTCTTCATTTTTCCGTTTTTTGGTTTCCAGCAACCCCTCGACCTCTAATTTGAGAGATTCCAGGTCGGTTCTGGCGGCATTGATAATTGTCAATTGACGATCCAACGAGTCAGCCTTTGACATCAAGACTTCTTCGCTTTCCTCCGGATTTTCGAAACCAAGCGAATCAGTTTCATCCGATTCTAAATCGAAATCAAGGGGCACTGTTCCGGTAGTCAATACGGATATGGCGTCGCCGGTATCAACACCGAGTACCATGGCGAAAACGTAGGTATAACCCACGAAACTCCCAAGAGCGATTACTACCAAGGCGATTGTTTTGATCTTTCCCTTCATATTTCTCCTCCACTCTGTATGAGCAACATGCATGCCCTTTGTCTTAAATGGGAAATTTATTTTATAATCGCTTGAATAACTTCATGTTAAAATCGAGGCCGGCTGGTTGGCAGATACAAATATGATTATTATCGCCGGTAAATTTTTCTATGCGGCGGGTAATTTTTTCCAGATATGGCTTTGCCCATGACTTAAAACCTGATATAATACACACAGTCCCAAGGTATTGCGGTTTGGGGCGTTGTTCTTTTGGCCTTCACGTGTGAGGATTTAACAACAGACTTAGAGGAGATGTTATGAGGCGATTGCTTTTCGCATTCATTTTGTGCTGCACGGTGTTCTCAACAAGCTCGTACGCAGCGGATTACGCGTCACCGAAAGCGGCTCTCAGAGAACTCAAGGCCACATACCCCGGTGCGGATCACTATGCCGATGGCGGCCGTATCACCCGGATATACGGGCAATCATTTGGAACAGGTTCGGACCCGGTTAACACCGCGGAGCGGTTCAGGTCAGATTACGCCGAGGTATTCGGCGTTGATCCCGATAATTTGATACGGGGGAACGTTATCGACGGCAACCAACTCGTCCAACCCGTAATGTATAATAGGGAAACCGGGGAATATAAGTTCACTATGATCTATTACAGTCAATATATTGACGGTATTCCGGTTTATATGGCCGATCTGAGGTTGTTGGTTCGAAACGAATCGGGATATCCTCTTGTGCTGGCGGCATCGGCTTTGAGAAACCTCGGTGATTTCGATGTTGACCCTTCAATAACCGGGACGGATCCAATCCAGGTTCGAAATACATTTGCCTCTAAGTTTCCGAATTATACTGATTTCAGCGAACCGAGGATGGTCGTCTGGGCCGGTATTGATGATATGAAGATCACTCCAGCGACTGGGGTGGAGTTTATCGCATCCGACGGTGAACAACCTACGGAGAAGATGCTGTATATTATCGAGCCAGTAACCGGTGAAGTCCTTTATGAAGAGAATCTGATTATCGAAGTTGACGTTTCCGGGCATGTCGACGGCAATGCAACTGATGATTTCAAAGCCGATTTTTGCGGACCTGAAGTGTCGACACCCCTCCCCTATTCACGTGTCTATATTAACAGTAACAATCCCTTTTTCGCGGACGAAAATGGCGATTTTGTTATCCCCAACGGAGGAAGTTCGCCGGTAACCGTTTATTCTCATATACGCGGCCAATGGTTCAGAGCTTATAACACCGCGGGTAGCGATGCCCAATTAACAGAGACGGTAACCCCTCCCGGTCCGGCCGACTTCTTACACAATTTCAGCAATTCGAGTGAATTTAATCGGGCGGAAGTAAACGCGTATTTTCAAGCTAATATAGTCAGAGATTTCACTTTGACCTATAACCCGAGCTACCCTGTCATTAACAGTCAGACGGAATTCCCGGTATATGTCAACCGGACTGATGGTTATTGTCCTGGCAACGCCTGGTATGACGGCGGTTCGATTAATTTCTGCCAGTCGGGCTCAGGATATCCGAATACTGCCTTCGCGGATATCGTCCACCATGAATACGGTCATCATCTCGTGGCAGTGGCCGGAAGCGGCCAGGGACAATACGGCGAAGGCATGAGCGACGTTATGGCATTACTTATAACAGACAGTCCATATATGGGGCTCGGTTTTTTTGGCAACTGCAATGGGCCTTTGCGTAATGCAGATAACAATATACAGTACCCTTGCAGCGGCCCGATCCATGATTGCGGTCAATTAATTTCGGGGTGCGTATGGGATACAAGGGAAGCTTTGGCCATAACCAATCCCGTTGACTACATTGATATCCTCTCGAATATCGCCGTTAACGCGATATTATTGCACACCGGGGAGAATATCGATCCAAGCATAACAATCGATTATCTGACCCTGGATGATGATGACGGCGATATCGGCAACGGTACGCCGCATTTTGATGAAATAACCGCCGGATTCGGAGCCCACAATATGTGGGCAGGTCCTCCCCCGGAGAATGATGACTGTATCAACGCGGTTGAAGTTTGTCCCGGAGTTTACAGTGGAAGTACGTCGAATACTACAAACGACGGATCATCGAGCTGCGGCGACAGCAATGGCAGTCCCGATCTCTGGTATAAGTATACTCCAGCCACTAACGGTACTTTGACGGTTAGCGGATGTTCGGGAACAAGCTATGATATGGTATTATCGTTGCATACCGGCTGTCCCGGTACCGCGGGCAACGAAATCGATTGCGATGATGACGGATGCGGGCCTGTAGGCGGCCCGTCGATTGTGTCAGCGTCCGTTGCAGCTGGAGTCACATATTATATCAGAGTTACCGGCTGGAGCGGATCATCGGGAGGATATACTATAAATATAACCGGGCCGGAGTGCGAACCGCAGATAACCGGGACCCTCGACGGTACTGTTACCGACGGTACTAATCCTATCGGCGGTGTTTCCGTATACGCCGATGACGGCGCGGGGCATACAGGGACTACTACCACCATCGGAGACGGCACATACTCGTTAGATTTAGCTGTCGGCACCTATACAGTAACATACTCTAACCCGTCGTACGAGACGGTGGTGATCCCGAGTATCACTATTTATGAAAACACGACTACAACACAGGATGTAGTGATGAGCCCGTTGCCGGTTTCCGACATAGACGTTTCCCCGACCCAGATTACCGGGATTGCCCCGCCGGGAAGTATCGATACCGAAATTCTCACAATCTCCAACTTTGGCCCCGGATCTCTTGTATTTGTCGGTACAGCGAGCGTAAATGAACCCAGCCCGGGGCCCGGTATACCGCTTGCCCATAATCTACCCCAAAACGCGTCGTTAACGGGCAAGACCGATAGCGATAACAACTATGTGGATATTGAAAAACCGCCATTTACCGGTACTCCCAATATTCCCGATCCCAACGTAATCCTACAGGGAGGGGATAATATCGGCAACGCGACCGTAATTACCAGCCTACCGTATAATGACGCTGGTACGACCTCCGGCTATGCTAACGATTACGATGAGATTTGTCCATACTCGGGATCTACGTCTCCCGATGTTGTCTACGCTTACACACCCGGCTCGAATCAGATGGTGGATATAACCCTTTGCAACGGTTCGGCCTACGATACTAAATTGTATGTTTATGAGAATTCTGCAGGTAATACTATCGCCTGTAACGACGATACCTGCCCCGGCTATGTT
>JAZGHS010000035.1:0-2564 GCA_036481315.1 Candidatus Zixiibacteriota bacterium
GAATGTAGCTCCACCGGCGTTGGCTTTAAACAATGTCTTATCGCCAAATTGCCCCTGATTTGCGGTAAAAGCAAGCGGCATGGAGGAAAGATTTGTCATTATCATTTGCTCATGTTCCACATTTTCAAGATTGATCTGCGCGTCGATACCGTTAACGTCCAACAATAACATAACCATCAATAGAACCATCCACGATCTGGTCATTTTCACCTCCGGAAATTTAGCTGAAAACAATTTTATAAAAACTAAAATGAAAAACAAATATCGGGCAACTCTTAGCCCCTGCCGTTGTCGATAAAAGATACTAATTCGATTATCGATAATCAAGTCTTTTAAATTACTATGAGACGGGATTCCCAAAATAGCGGGCGATGGGGGTCGAACCCACGACGTCCAGCTTGGGAAGCTGAAGATGATTATCTAATAGCCTTTGCTTAATGCCCCTCTTCTCCTTCTCACAACCGCTACAGTCCCGAAAGCCAACAACAGCAACCCCATTAAGAGCATGCCCCATTCGGAGAGAGTGGGGATTTCACTGCAATCAATTCCTCCCCCATAAGCCCCTATATCGCTTCTTATCTCACCTAACCCATGATCGCAATCGAGAACTAAATCACAGATCGAAGGATCGCCAGCATCTATGCAAGGCGAATCCCCGGGGCCATCACAATCAAGGTTAGTTATTGATTGAAGATAAAAATCGCCATTTTCAGGATCTCTAAATAGCGGGTCTATATCTATGTTCCCTTCGCCCGACCAGCCGCCTTCAACGTCACAATAGGTGATTACCGGTGATGACGTGCCATATAAATGAATCTCCGGGTCAGTTGGTGCGCTATCAGCCCAGAAGATGGTGTTGGTTATTACCGGACTGGAATCCCAGGAAAAAATCCCGCCGCCGTATAAGCCGGCCGTATTTCCGCTGATGGTATTGTTGCTGATCGTGGGACTGGAATCATAGCAATAAATCCCGCCGCCGAAGTATTGGGTTGGATTTCCGCTGATGGTATTGTTGCTTATAGTGGGACTCGATTCATAGCAAGTTATCCCGCCGCCCTGGTTGGCTGAATTTCCGCTTATGGTGTTATTGCTGATCGTGGGACTGGATTGGAAGCAAGAAATCCCCCCGCCGTCGTCGGCTGAATTTTCGATTATGGTGTTGTTGCTGATCGTAGGGTCCGAATAATCGCAAAAAATCCCGCCGCCGTCCCAGGCGGCTGAATTTCCGCTTATGGTATTGTTGCTGATCGTAGGGTGGGAATAATCGCAAAAAACCCCGCCGCCGTCCCAGGTGGCTGAATTTCCGCTGATGGTATTGTTGCTTATAGTGGGACTGGAATTGCTGCAACTAATCCCGCCCCCAAACGAAGCATGACCATTTTGTATCGTGAATCCGGCAATTCTTGCGTCGTTAGTCTCTGAGTTTTCAAATTTAACTACCGCATCCGTAGCATTACCATCAATAATCGTTGACGAGATATACGAGGGATCACCGTCGTCCAAAAACCATGAGCCGACGACAATATTCTTGCCGCTGAAGTCAATGTTCTCGACATAAGTACCTGAGACAACCCGCACCGTGTCGCCGTCCGAAGAAGCATCTATACCTTCCTGTATGGTCTCGTAATCATCGGGGATGTTTATAATCGTCGCCGACGCGGGCATAAAGATGACCGCGACAAAAGCCGTCGTGAAAATTATAGCCCTTCTCAATATTTCCTCCAGGTATGTTATTTATCTCGTGGTCAATCGCAGATGAAAATCACGTTCAGCCGTAACATAGATAATCAATTCCACATAATTGTCAAGGCATTTGTGGTATTGCGAGGGTTTTATGTCAACCGGTCACACGCCATCCCTCAACCACCGAGGCGAAGTAGCCAATTGTCAGCTTACAATAACAGGATCGATAATGGTCCGACGTTGATGGCATTTAAACAGCGGGCGATGGGGGTCGAACCCACGACGTCCAGCTTGGGAAGCTGACATTCTACCACTGAATTACGCCCGCATTATTTTAGGTCAGTTTTTTGTCGGGTTTCTGCGTCACGTAAAGCGTGACTTCGGAACCCGACCTACGGCTACCGCTGAATTACGCCCGCATACGTAAAATTGAATATAGCCGTCGGTTTCTTTTCAGTCAAGCCAATTGCCGTTGGCTTTCAAACATCACTTATTAATGGTTGACCGATTAACTTTCTGTTAATTTTCGGTTGATAATTGCTCTTAGAATCAACTAGTTAAATTTATCTCATATTTTTGGGGAAAAGTGGATTTTGACCAATCTCAATCCGATAATATATATGGTGATTGAATGGTATCGGGAACTTCGCAATACGTTGCAGTGTTTAATGGATTTGCAGTACCCCCTTCACAAAGAATCAGGTAGCTATCGCAAGGTAGCAGGGGGATTTGCCGGGTCGCGAATGCGGCCCGGCTTTATTTTTCCGGTATATTACTTTCAATTATTCCGAAAATGCCAGATATCCCGGTAGGACGAGGTTCAGGAACGGTAAAAGTATCAGGATACCGAGCCATGATGCTTTACCCCGGGCCTCGGATAC
>JAZGHS010000036.1:0-13261 GCA_036481315.1 Candidatus Zixiibacteriota bacterium
AAACCACCGCCCCCGCATCCACAACGCCACATTGACCAGCCCTATCAGCACTGGCACCTCCACCAGCGGGCCGATTACCGCGGCGAAGGCCTGTCCGCTGTCGATCCCGAACACCGCCACGGCCACCGCTATGGCCAGCTCGAAATTGTTCGATGCCGCCGTGAAAGACAACGACGCCGTCTTCGGGTAATCCGCGCCGACCTTTTTGCTCATAAAGAAACTCAAGAGGAACATGACCACGAAGTAGATCAAAAGCGGTACGGCGATCCGGATAACATCGAACGGGATGGAAATTATGATATTCCCCTTCAGGCTGAACATTACAACGATCGTAAACAAGAGGGCGATGAAGGTAATCGGATTGATTTTAGGTATGAACTTAGAGTGGTACCACTCTTTCCCCCGCCACTTGATCATCGTATAGCGGGTAATCATGCCCGCGAGAAACGGTATCCCCAGGTAGATAAACACGCTTTTTGCGATCTGCCCGATTGTGATATCGACAACAAGCCCCTCGAGGCCGAACCATTCGGGCAGGACGGTGATGAAAACCCATGCGTATATACTGTAGAAAAAGACCTGGAAAATGCTGTTTAAGGCGACAAGCCCCGCCGCGTACTCGGAATCGCCCTCGGCCAGCTGGTTCCAGACGATCACCATGGCGATACATCGCGCCAGCCCGATGAGTATCAATCCGGTCATGTAATCGGGATGGTCGGGAAGAAATACGATGGCCAGGACGAACATGAGGATCGGGCCGATAACCCAGTTTTGTACCAGGGATACGAGCAATATCCGCCAGTCGCGGAATACTTTCCCCAATTCCTCGTATTTGACCCTTGCCAGCGGAGGATACATCATTAATATCAATCCGGCCGCTATAAGAATATTTGTTGTCCCAATACTAAAACCGCCGACAAACCGCTCCATCCCCGGTATCAGATACCCGGCTCCGATTCCCACAGCCATTCCCAGGAATATCCACAATGTTAAAAAACGATCCAGAAACGATAATTTCTTCCGCGCCATCCCACTCATCTTTTATCTCCTTTACCGTATATCCTCATGTGGCGAATATATGATAAATACAGCAACAATGTCTATAAGGTTGTCTTAATAAAAAATTGGAAAATTACTATCCGGGTGTTTCCAATGAGTCATTCGAGGTCCCTTTGATGCCATCGAGCTTGTTATCGAGGGTGGTTCTAAGCGATGGATCTTTGGTCAGGACAACAACGGATATCCTTCTATTCCTATGATCAAAAGGATTGTCCTCGATCATAGGCCTGTTGGCCGCGAATCCGCGGATTTCGAAAATCTGATTTTCCCGCAACCCCTCTTTATCCATATACTTTCTCGTGGTGTTTGCTCTATCGGCCGAAAGCTCCCAGTTTGTATATTTGGCTCCTTGAGAATACTGCCTGCTATCGGTGTGTCCCTCTACAATTATCTTATTGGGAATCTTTCCCAGTTCATTTGCGATAACCTCGAGAATAGTGATACCTTTCGGGGATAACTTGGTACTGCCGAGCTTGAAGAAATATGAGGAATCGTCCTCGGCCTTCGATGCTTCAATCAATTCTATCCGCAGACCCTCCTGGGTCATTAGAATCTCCACATGTTCCTTGATCGATTCGAATTCCGGGATTTGCACTAGCGCGTTTTCCAAGCGGTTACCGATTCTCTGAAGTTCCTCCCTGGTGGCGTTGTCTCCGGAAGACGTTGACACTGGAGTCTGTAAATTATTCAGCGATATTGACGCCCCACCCTTAAGAATCGAACCCGAGCCCTCTTTTCCCCAGTTGGCCGGATCGTTAAAATATCCCGCTACATTGTCCTTGACATCCTGATCCAGACCGACGAGCCACATCACCAGAAAGAAAGCCATCAAAGCGGTTACAAAATCCGCATAGGCGACCTTCCACGACCCTCCGTGGTGGCCCCCATGTCCGCTGACTTTCTTTACTATTATTATCGGTTGTTGTTCTTCGGCATCCATTTGCTATCCTCGTTCCCTGCTCGCACGGCAGGCTTCCTCCAGCTCTATAAACCCGGGCCTTGCCGATGACGATATAGATCTTCGACCAAGTTCTACCGCGATTGACGGGGCCATTCCTTTATGGAAACCGAGCAGGGCCTGTTTGACGATTCGGTAAGCCTGTTGTTTGTCCTCGTTCATGGATTCCATATTAGTTGCCAGGGGTCCGACAAACCCGTAACATAATAAAATTCCCAAAAACGTGCCAACCAACGCCGCGCCGACCTTATGCCCTATCACCTCAGGAGGACCCCCGATGGCTCCCATGGTGATTACCACACCTAAAACCGCCGCTACGATCCCGAGACCGGGCAACGAGTCGCCGACTTTGGCCAGCGCGATTGACGGTCTTCCGGTTTCCTGATGATGTACCTCGAGATCGGCATCGATTAAAGCCTCGAGGTCATGTGCGGGTACTACACCGGACTGGATCAAGCGCATTGTATCGGAGAAAAAATCTACCAGATGATGATTCTCCAAAAATTCCGGATATTTAGAGACAATATTGCTTTCTTCCGGCTTTTCGATATGCCCCTCGAGAGCCACAAGTCCGTCTTTTCTGGCTATCTGAAAAATCTCGTAGAGCATTACGAGTAGATTAGTATAAGTTTCTTTGCCCGGCGGCGAACCCAGGGCATCCTTCATCTGACTCAGCATTAGCTTGAGGGTTTTTATAGGAAGCGATACGATTATGGATCCAATCATACAACCGCCGATAATTAAAAATTCCGCAGGCTGGAATAATACCAGAAGCTGACCGCCCTCCCAGATAAACCCCAGGATGACCGACAGCGTCACTATGATAAAACCGATTATTATTAACATACTACCCCGTCAATTTTACAGACTTCCCTTAATTAAATATCCGTATCTATTTTATTCGTCAGTTTTTGTCAAAAATGAAGCATTCGGTAAAATATATGAGTTCGACCGGAAACAGTCCGCCGCTACCGTAATTAACTACACTTCAACCGGATACGACCGCTCGTGCTTTTCCAGGCAGCGCGGCTCCCTGGGATTATTCTACACCGCATGAAAAAATCCGTGTGGAAACGAAAAAAAACACGGAATTTAAGACGTCCTCGAATAGAATAACATACCTTTTGTGAAAAAATACTTGACTTCTTTATATTATTTTCGTTACACTTGAAACCTTATTGTAAGATTTGCCGTAATTTGCAGGTAATTGAATTAACCGCTGAACTGGAGATGAGCCTGATGAACACAATTCTTTCGAATCCAACACCGATGCAGGTGGCTGTGTCTCGCGGCGGGAAAGGTATATCAAATACCTAAAAAGCGATTTTTGCCTTTTAATCCGCCGCACCCTTGAGGTTCGGCGGTTTTTTTTTACGCCGGACAATCACAAAACTGTTAAACGACGAGAGAACGATGAGTACTGAATTATTCGACGACGAGGTTTTTGAAAAAGAACAGGACGCGATCAGCGCCAAAAAAGCGTTCGGTATGCTGATCCCTTTCCTGAAAAAACATAAAGCCAGGCTGATATTCTCGTTGCTCCTGATGATAATCTCAATTGGCTTAACCATTTACTGGCCGATTCTGGTTAAAAAAGCGATCGATATCGATATCGGCAACGGCGATTACGGCGGCCTGTTGACAACGGTTCTGATAATTGGTTTGATACAGGCAGTCTCGCTGATACTTCTGTATATTCAAAGAGTCAAACTGGAGATAATCGGGCAGGATGTTATGCTCGAGCTTAAAACCAGGCTCTTTTCGCATGTGCTTTCGTTGAATATCTCCTATTTCGATACTAATCCTGTGGGACGCCTGATGGCCAGAGTCGAATCGGATACCGAATCGCTGCGGATGCTTTTTACCAATACCGTGGTCATGCTGATCGGCGACGTGGTTATGGTGCTGGGGGTTTTCGGGGTGATGTTTTATCATAGCTGGCGGCTTACTCTTATCCTCCTCCCCATTTTCCCGTCGATCTTCGTCCTGCTATACATTTTCGAAAAGAAGACAACTCCCCGTTTTCTCGAGGTCCGTAAAAAGGTGGCCGACCTGACAGGAGTAATAGCGGAATTCATTTCCGGAATTTCCATTATCCAGATATTCAACCGCGAATCATGGGCTACAAAAAAGGTGGATAATGCAAACAGGATAAAATTCGATCACGATGTTTACGTCAATATCGCTGTGGTCCTGTTTTTCAACATCATTCTCTTCAGCCAACACCTCATGATCGGTATGGTCATTTATTTCGGTATGCTCTGGATCAAAGCGGGGACTGTTACGGTCGGAACTTTCGGGATGTTCATACTCCTGATCTGGAAATCCTATGAACCGATTTACCGTTCCACCGAACAGTTCTCGGTCATTCAGAAAGCGATCGCCGGTACACGACGGATATTCGCGTTGATGGATAACAAACAGATAATTCCCGAACCCTCAAAACCAGTAAGGTGGCGCGAATTAAACGACCGTATCAAGTTCGAGAAAGTCTGGTTTTCTTACACCGATGACGACAATTACGTCTTGAAAGATATCTCTTTCGAGATTCCGCGAGGCAAACGAATCGCCCTGGCCGGGGTCACCGGCGGCGGCAAATCGACCATCATTTCGCTTATTCTACGTCTCTACGATCCCCAAAAGGGGAGAATTACGGTGGATGGCATTGATATCAGGGATATTCACACCGCGGAACTTCGGGAACGTTTTGCCCTGGTGCTGCAGGATATATTCCTTTTCCCGGGCGATGTGCGCTCTAATGTCTCGCTGGAGTCCAAGCATATCACCGAGGAGAAGATAATCGAGGCCGCGAAAACAGTCGATGCTCACAAGTTCATTTCGAGATTACCGAAGGGATACGAAACGGAAATTTCAGAAAAAGGGGCGAATTTCAGTAGAGGGGAACGTCAGTTGCTCTCATTCGCCAGGGCGATGGCCGTAGATCCCGACATATTGATCCTCGACGAGGCCACAAGCTCTGTCGATCCTGAAACCGAAAGGACGATTCAAGAATCCCTGGGTAAATTAATGGATGGAAGAACGTCCCTGATCATCGCCCACAGACTATCGACAATTCTCGATTCGGACGAAATCCTGGTTATCCGCAGAGGCGAGATAATCGAAAGAGGAAGCCATATCGATTTGCTTTTAAAGGACGGTTACTACGCCAGGCTTTTCCATTTGCAATTTAAGAATAAAAACGGGATGGTTTCCAATGTTAAATAAACTAAAGTGGATCTGGGAATATTATAAACGCTACCCGTACGTTCTGGCCGTGCTGCTTATTCTAACGCCTGTGCAGGCAGCTATTCAAGTAACCGTGCCCCGGATAATCGAATTCGCGATTGATTTCGCCAAAACGGGGAAATTGCCCGAACACCGGGCAGCCGAAATCATTTCGGGGTTCGGACAGAGCCTGGGAATATCGCTCGAAGCGGCATTCACGATCGCGTGGATCGGCGTGGGGCTGATTTCGTTTATCCTATACACTTATGTCCAATCTCATAGAGCCTGGATGAACCTCAAACTCGAGTGGCTTTTCAGACAGGACGCTTTCAAAGGCATTACTGCTAAAGGCCCCGATTTCTTCAACCGTTTCAGGACCGGCGATCTGCTTACGCGCTTAACCGACGATGTCGCCGAGAAGCTCTCATGGTTCGCCTGCTCGGGGATATTCAGGTTTTATGAAGCCATGCTCATGGTGGTCTTTACGATAACCATGATGACCATGATCGATCCTATACTCACTCTCTGGACCGCGGGGCCATTGCCGATCCTGATTATTGTCTTTTTCAAAAGCGCGACGATTCTCGATAAACGTTATGACCGGCTTCAGAGTAATATCTCCGGCTTCAACAATTTAATGGAGGCTTGTTTTTCCGGGATTCGGGTCGTTAAAGCGTACGTTCGGGAGAAAGCGCAAAAGGGAAAATTCAATACCGCCGCCAGAAATCGACGCACCGCCGAAATTTCGGCGGTTAAGGCGACGATTTTTGTCGATTCCCTTTATTTCTATATCTGGCAATTCGGAATAATAATCGCCCTTATGGCCGGTGGTTACAAGGTTATCAACGCCGATCTCTCCTTAGGCGAACTAATGGCGTTTATCTTCTATGTAATTTACCTCGTCTTTCCTATGTTCGATATAGGGCAGTTTTTGGTTAAATCACGTCAATCGGCAGTCTCCATCAACCGGTTGCTGGAGTTGGAAAATGTCCCACCTATGATTGCCAGTCAGGGCGATGGCAACGGCAAGCCGATCGAAGGCAACCTGAGCTTCGAAAATGTCGATTTCGAATTCCAGGGCTCCGAGCGCAAGATCGTCGATAATATACATTTCGATGCTAAACGCGGGCAGACAATCGCTCTGGTGGGAAAGATCGGATCGGGGAAATCGTGGCTGGTTAATATGATCCCCAGGCTTGTCGATCCGACCGGTGGAATTATCAAACTCGGCGGCCGGGGTTTAAAAGAGTACAGCCTGGAGGATCTTCGTAATTCGGTCGGTTATGTTCCACAGGAGCCTGTCCTGTTCTCCGATACCGTGGAGAACAATATCAGGTTCGGACGGGATGATATTGACGCTCAGACGATCGACTGGGCTATCGAAGTCTCTCAATTAAAAAATGAAATTGACGGTTTCCCAGAAGGTCTCGATACCAAAATCGGTGTTCGCGGGATGTCGATTTCCGGCGGTCAGAAACAACGTCTGGCTCTGGCACGGGCACTTGTCGGCAAACCACGTATACTTATTCTCGATGATTGCACCTCCGCCCTCGATTCTACGACCGAATCGGCGCTTTGGGATGCACTCCATGAGGTTCTGCCGGGGATAATGGCCATCATCATAACCCACAGGCCCGACACCTTGGAACGTGCCGATAATATCATCGTTCTAGAGGACGGCAGGATCGTGGAAACCGGTAATCACGACGAGCTTATGAACAACGGCGGGCGATATGCCAAAATTTATCGTCGTTACAAGCTTGAAGAAACGGTCAAATAAGGTTATCTTGCCTGTAGCTTTAGGCAGGGAGGCCAGAATCGGGTCGCGAGATTTTCTAAAACCTAAAAGTTCGCGACCCGTATCTATTATTATGATACTGTTTTGTTGGAGATAAAATTCTTATGAGGAGGATTACTGATGAGGGCATTCTATATCCCGCTGTTGGCGATCTTAATTGGATCTGGAATCGCCGCGCCCGCGGAAGGAAAAATCGTGTTTGAGAAACTCAAAAAAGATCAGAGAATAGCCGATTTCCGTACCGAATATATCTACGACAACGAAATGGGTATGGCTATGGGCGCCCGTTTCCGGCATATTCCCAGCGGATTCGTATTGGATCTGCTTCGAATTCAATCCGTTCCGCAAGCGTTCATCTGGGTAAACTCCCCTCCTCCTACCGATCAGGGTGAACCTCATACCTGCGAGCATCTTCTTTTGGGAAAAGGAACCAAGGGACGGTATGTGGCTTCTTTAGAAGATATGTCTCTGGGAAGCAGTTCGGCGTTTACCATGCAGCTTCAAACCTGCTACCATTTCCATACGGCCGCCGGAACAGATATATTTTTCGATCTTTTCGAGGCCAAACTCGACGCTTTCATTCATCCCAATTTTTCAGACGAGGAAATCCGTCGCGAGGTGGCCAATATAGGCTACTCCATTGACCCGATTGACAGCACCCTCAGGCTCGAGGAGAAAGGCACCGTCTACAACGAAATGGTAAGGGCATTCGAGAGCCCCTGGTCAAACTTAAGCCGCCGATTGGGGCATCTGCTATATGGCCCCGAACACCCGATCTCGTATTCGTCCGGAGGGTACCCCGACGCTATCCGTACCATGACTCCTGATGAAATGTGGACTTTTATCGAAAACACCTACCATCTAAACAATATGGGGATGATCGCGGCGATACCCGATGAGATAAGTATCGAGGATTTCCTTAAACGATCGTCCGCGATATTTAAACGTGTAGAACCTGACGCGAAGGCGAACAATGATCCGGCAACTCTGGACGATCGCCTTCCGCCTCCGAAAACCGCCGCCCCCGGCGCTATAGAGCAATCATATTTTCCCGCCGAGAACGAAAACGAACCGGGATTGATCCTCTACGCCTGGCCTCCGAATCGAAATCTCAATCCTAACGAAGAACTGCTATTGGAACTTTTCATGGGCAACCTGGCCGGCGGGGAAACATCGAATCTATACGGAAAATTTATCGACTCCGACACAAGAATAATGGATATCGGCTCAAACTCGGTATTCGGCTGGCTCGATACCGATCCCGGCCAACCTGTTTATGTCGGTTTCAGCAATGTCAAACTGGAAGCGACCGAAATCGAGATGATCGATTCTATAAGGGCAATCGTCTTAAATGAAATAAAAGCGATCTCTAAATACGATGACGGTTCACCCGAGCTTACCGATTTCAACGAGCGGGCCAAAAACAGGATTATCGCCCAACGACGCGATTTGAGAAAATTCTTAAATACTCCGCCCAGGTTCGGATACCGTGGAACCGGCTCGCGATGGTACTATCATCTGAAACATCTTCAGAAAACCGATAATTTCAGGAAGAAATTAACCCTCGACAGCGAAATGGACTTCGCCGAGAAAACTTTGAATTCAGATAAAAATATCTGGGGAGAGTATCTTAATAAATGGGGGTTGCTGGACGCTAAACCGTTTGGAGTGGGCGCAAGGGCCAATCCCGAGATGCTGGAGAGATCGGAAGGCGAGCGCAAAGATAGAATCGCGAAATTCATAAGCGAACGCAAGGAAGAGTACGCTATTGACGATGAAAACAAAGTACTCGAGAAATTCAAGACCGAATATGACGCGAATACCGCCGCTATCGAAGATGAAGCCAAAAAAATAGCCATGCCCAAGTTTGTCGATAATCCCCCACTGACCTTGGATGATCAGTTGAGCTATTCGATAGAGGAGCTTCCCGGAGGCGGAGAGTTGATCGTATCAACATTCGATAATATGACCAGCGCGACCGCGGGGCTGGCTTTCGATCTCTATGCTGTGCCGGAATCGGATCTTTTATATCTCTCCGCCCTGCCGGTATTGATGACCGATGTAGGCGTCATCAAAAACGGAGAAAAGCTCGCCTATGATGAGATGATCGAGAGGATCAGGAAAGAAATCTTAGGTCTTAATACCTATTTCAGCGTCAACAACCGCACAGAAAGAGCCGAAGTGGTGATTCGTGGCGCTGGAAGCGACAGCGATGAGGCGATCCTGGCAATCGATTGGATGGCAACGGTTTTATTCGACACCGACTGGTCGGTCGAGAACCTCCCTCGCATCCGCGACGCTGTCGATCTGTACCTTAAAAGCCTACGGAATACCATGAAAGGGTCCGAGGAGTCATGGGTAAATGATCCTGCCGGGGCTTACTGGAAACAGAACAATCCACTCCTTTTAAGCGCCAATTCGTTTATGACTAAAATTCACCATCTACATAGATTGCGCTGGATGCTCAAAGAGACCGATTCTTCAACCGCCCGATCCGAATTCGCCGAATTCATCGGGTTGATAGCGGGATTCGCGGATAAGGCGAACAGAGAGCAGATGGAAAACCTTCTTGCAGCCCTGACCGGGAAAGTCGATACGGGCGAAAGCGAATATGAAATAATAGACAGGCTCATGACTTTTTCCGGCGATGCAAAAATACTGGCCAGAGATGCCGCGGACGATCTGCGGATCACGCTGGCGGATATCCCGGATAATTCGTTAACAGACGACTGGCAATATCTATGCGCTCAAATATACTCCGATCTTCAGGTAAAACCGGAGCAGGCCTTATCCGATTTAAATAAGGTTATAAGCCTCCTGCGAAAATCCGATAACGTAAGGGGCTTTTTAATCGCGAATACCGAGAATCAGAAATCGCTCATTCCCAGACTGAATAGTTTGGTGGAAAGGTTCGATACTTCGCCAACGGAACGTCAGGCGTACAATTCCAACCAATCGATTATCTCCCGCGCAAAATCCAGAACGCCCGGTCTGGATAGGCCGGTATATGTAGGATTGATAAATCAGAATACCCGTTCCGGAGTATTCATAAACACATCTAATTGCGCCAGCTACGAAACCACGGATAAGGAAACATTACTGAAATTCCTCTCTGCCAGACTTTACGGCGGAGGAGGCGCGCACAGCATGTTCATGAAAACATGGGGCGCGGGTCTGGCCTATTCCAACGGTCTTCGAAGCAATGAATCATCGGGCAGAATCATCTACTACGCCGAACGTTGTCCCGATCTGGCCCAAACCATGCAATTCGTGGTAGAGCAACTAAATAACTCGGATCGAGATCCATCGCTGGCAGAATACGCCGTGGCCCAGGCTTTTGTCGGTAATCGGGCAGGATCGCGTTACGAGAGCCGTGGGGAAGCCATGGCCGCCGATCTGGCCGACGGGGTAACGCCAGAGGTAGTTACCAGGTTCCGCGAGACAATACTCGAACTTCGAGAGGATAAAAAACTGGCCGAAAAACTCTACTCGCGTATGGAGGATACCTACGGCGAGGTTCTCCCGGGTTACGGGCCCTATGGCAAGGACGTTTCCGGAGCGATCTATTTCATAATCGGCCCGGAGTCGCAGTTCCAGCTGTTTGAAAATTACCTGCGCGGTGTGGAAAGCGATGAAACACTTTATCGGCTTTATCCAAGGGACTTCTGGATAACGGAGGATAAACAACCGGGGTTTTAATTAGAAGGAAAAAATTCAATCTTAATGCCCCAACCGGCTATTAAGGATTGGCGACCACCGAAATTCGTTTACACGGGAGGAGCAGTGAACAGAATTATTGCAGGGAATATATTGATTTGCATTTGTCTATTATTTTCGCTGGGTTCAAAGGCGTACGCTCAACGTCCGGCACCGAAAAAAACCATGATTAAAGGTGAAATCATGTATACCGTGTTAAAACCGGGCGCTATACCGGCGATTTTCGAGCCGGAGTTTATCAGTGTTAATGATGCTGATGAGTTTTTCTATCCAGATGAACCGATTATAGCCGTAATCGATGGTGATTCGGCAAAAGGTTATAGCGCATGGTATCTCGATCATCACGAGGTAGTAAACGATTATATTAACGGAAAGGCCATAACCGTCACCTGGTGACCTCTCTGCTACACCGGCATAGTCTATGCCGCGATAATCGACGAATCACACTATACGTTTCAGGCGTCGGGTTCATTATGGCAGGACGCCCTTGTATTGCAGGATCTTCAGACAAAATCATTATGGTCTCAGGTTACTGGAGAATGCATATCCGGGTCGATGGAAGGAACAAACTTATCGCTCGTATCGGCAGCACATACGACATTTTCCGAGTTCGAGAAAAATTATCCTGACGGCGTAATGCTGAAAAAGGAGGAGAAGGGATCGGCAGAATCCTCCTACAATAAGTATTTTGACGATCCCGAGAAGCTCGGGATATTCGGGCGGCCGAACAGCTACAACGAATTAGATGGAAAGGATCTGGTTTTCGGGCTTCGGCTCGACGATAGAGAATTAGCAGTATCTACCGAATATTTATCCAGAAACCGATTCCTGGCCATATCCGATAACTCCGTTCCTATAGTTATCACTTACAATTTATCTGGAAAAACCGCTGCGGCGTTTTCGCTTAATGGTATCGCTAAAAATCTGCTGCCCGATCTGAAAATTGAAGACGGGAAAATTATAATAACCGGAACAAACACAGAGTGGGACGCCGATACGGGTAAAATCGTCTCCGGTAATGGCAAGGATCTCGATCTGTACCCGCTCATTACGTCTTACTGGTTCGCATGGATTTCATTTTTTCCGGATACCGAATTGGTAAAATAGCCCCAGGCTATCATTATCGCCAATTAAACGCGAGGTAAATTGAACTGGAATAATAATAGAGATTGTCGTAAGTTCCGGCCGTGTAAAATCCCACGGAGTATGAAAATAATAAAAGGATAATGCAGTGAAAAATCAGAACGACGAAGAGAAGAATAAACCAAAAACATCGAAACCAGAGCCGGGCGCTCCAACAAATTTCATTAAAGATATAATCAACGAGGATATTAAAAACGGCAAAAACGATAGGCGGGTTCATACCCGGTTCCCGCCGGAACCGAACGGCTATCTTCATATCGGGCACGCCAAATCGATCTGCCTGAATTTCGGACTGGCAGCCGAATACGACGGCCTCTGCAATCTTCGTTTCGACGATACCAATCCTATAAAAGAAGAAGCCGAGTATGTGGAATCGATTATCGAGGATATCCGCTGGCTCGGTTTAGACTGGGGGGATCGTCTGTATTACGCCTCCGATTATTTCGATACACTCTACGAGTACGCTGTTAAGCTTATCAATGATAGTAAAGCTTATGTTGACGACCTCACCGCCGATGAGATGAGGCAATATCGCGGTACGCTGACCGAACCCGGCAAGCATAGCCCCTATAGAAATCGCTCCATCGAGGAAAACCTCGAACTTTTCGAGCGGATGAAATCCGGCGAGTTCGATAACGGTGCAAAGGTGCTTAGAGCTAAAATCGATATGTCCCACGGTAACCTCAATATGCGCGACCCGGTGATTTACCGAATCCTGAAAGCGTCGCATCATCGCACCGGCGACAAATGGTGCATCTACCCGATGTATGACTTGGCGCACGGGCAGTCCGATTCTATCGAGCGTATAACTCATTCTCTTTGCACGCTCGAATTCGAGGACCATAGGCCGCTTTACGACTGGTTCGTGCGGAATCTTGACATTTTCGCTCCTCGACAGATCGAGTTCGCCCGTTTGAATCTAAGTTACACTATAATGAGCAAGAGAAAGCTCCGCCAGATTGTGGAGGAGCGGTGTATTAATGGCTGGGACGATCCCCGGATGCCGACTATTTGCGGATTACGCCGTCGCGGCTATACGCCGGAATCGATCCGTAATTTCCTGGATCGAATTGGAGTGGCCAAACGGGAGAGCATAGTCGATGTCGCGTTGCTGGAGCATACGGTTCGGGAAGATCTGAATAAACACGCCCAGCGGGTTATGGCGGTATTGCGTCCGTTAAAAGTTGTAATAGATAATTACCCGGAGAATCAGATAGAGGAACTCGATTGTGTGAACAACCCCGAGGATCCGGACGCCGGTACACGCAAAGTACCTTTCTCTAAAACTCTGTATATCGAGCGGGGCGATTTCATGGAGGACCCGCCGAAAAAATTCTACCGTTTGTCGCCCGGACGGGAGG
>JAZGHS010000037.1:0-9472 GCA_036481315.1 Candidatus Zixiibacteriota bacterium
CTATAACATTACTGTCAAGTCCAATTAATATCCTTTAACAGTGGATTATCAATTCTCATATTTCTTTGCCCGTTATCCCTTAATAGTCAAGAATATATTACTAACAACGCTCGATACGTTTATCGCAAGATAATATCCTTGTATTTATATATAGCAAGTATCCTGTCAACTAATTAATATAGCTATTATACTATTTATTACTTGACAGGACCACTCTATATACCATATATAATATTTGTTGTAATATAATATCCTCATCCCACGGGATCATTTCCTTATACACCCGATGGGATTTAGTAGTATTTGTAGCTGTCTCGAACAATAGGTGGTTTATTGACGAAACTGTTCATATTGTTTCAAATTGCACTACGGGGAGACAGGCTATGTGCGGATTCGGTAATCTGTCCGGGTTTGATAATTTTCGAATACCAACTGCTATGCAATAAATCTCCACCCCGGGTTGAAAGATATTTTCGCTGAATGTATCTTTATTGTGACAATTTATCAAGGAGGAAATGTGCAAAGATACAGACTGATTGGTTATTTTACACTTCTTTTTCTGGCGGCATTTGTATATATGATGGCATCGGGCGTTATCGGCGGTCAGGATAACCCGGAGTTATGTGTAACCTGTGAAAGCGAGGGTGTCACCTGCAGCCTGATAGTCGAAGTAGATACTGTATTTCCCGGCCATATGGCTCATGTTCCGGTAAATTTTTACCTCGAGGCGGGAGAAGAAATTATCGCCATAATGGTTAGAATGACTTTGGAAACCGGCCTTACCTATTATTCGATAGATACGGCCGGCACGGACTGGCCGACTACAGTAGATAATTCAAGTAGCGGAACGGATATCACTATAGATTTCACTTCCAATACGCTGGACGGTGATGACGGCCCGTATTTCCACCTACTGGATCTAATCGTTCAAGTGGATGACAGCGTTAGCTTTTCAAATAGCAAAGATCTGGTTTTCGAGGCAAACGGCTATCAGGTCCGAACACCAGATAGTACATGGTGTGACGCGGACAGTATCGACGGTTTGGTCACCATCCCTCAAGGCGATGCCTGGTTCTGGATGGATACGACTTTAGGATATTCCTATCAAGCTCAAGATTCCACCGCTGACCCGGAGAAATATGTTTTAATCGAAATACCTGTTACCTTTAAGAGTACTTACCCCGCTGATTCGCTATTAATAGGTATACGAGAACCTTATACCGGGGCGAATTTTCAAGGTTTCGATCCTGGACCAGGAACACATGCGTATCTTACAGGTGCAATGACCACATATTACTTACATGATGATTCAACATTGTTTAAACCAGATACGGTGTATACATTGGGTACGCTAAAGTTCAAAGGTGATGACACTCTTTTTACCGCGTACCTTGAATATAGTTTTTCGAAATTTGATTCTACGTGGTTTGATGACGATACTTCCTTTGTGTACTGCGATAGCTCCGATCAGTACCTGCCCTGGGAATCCCTAACGACCAGCAGCGGAGGCATCCAATATCCCGTTTACAGTTGTTCGACATCGATAGGGACGGAAAATATTGATGTTGACTTAGAGGTTTCGGTCCCAGTAAATGCGAATCATACTTTCTGGTCGCAGTATTACGAGTACTACGTTAAATTTAATAGTCGTTGTATCGAATTGGACACTGTCACATCGGGGCCAGGTGCAAATGTCCAGTTTGTAAACCGTTTCCACGAGGAGACGAGTGGCGACTATAAAACGTATAGGGTGCAAGCTTCTCCTTCCAATCAAACCGGTAAATATGTTCTTCCTAACTCAAATGAGACCATATTTTACCTGGATTTTACAGCAAGTGATTCCTTCGCGAATAGTTCTTCATATTCGACAACTGTTTCTTTCAATACAACATCATATGACAGTGAGGTTGAGGATTATTTCCATCCCTTTAGTGATCAAATTCACAGAGTCAGCGATAGTACATCCTATTTTTACCTGTCCTCTGGTTCTGTCGAAGTTCCGCTCTTTTTCGCGGTAGCTATAGATACCGTATCCACGGGTTGCGATTCGAACTATTCTATCCCGGTTAGAGTATCAAGGGTCACGCAAAACATTATAGATAGTGTGTATTTCAGGATAGATTGCCCTAGCATACAATATGCCAAAATAACCGGTTTCTCCTTCGTCGACAGCGACTATTTAATCGGTGACTCAGATTACGACGTCGATATGGGCGGCGTAGGTATCGATGTGTATTTCGGAATAAGAGCAGGTGAGATTAGTACCGAGGGAATAGTTGGTCACCTCAAGTGTGCCCGGAGAGATTCTGTCGAGAGTTTTGTGGAGTTGAATTTTGACTACTGGTACAATGAATCATCAGTTTCGGTCGGCCTAGCCACTCATAAGTTTGACGGCGGAATCGAGGCATGTACCGGCGGCGGCCCGAAGCAGATATCTCCCGGAGTGCCTGAGGTTTATGCCCTGAACCAGAACTACCCGAATCCATTCAATGCCGAAACCAAGATATCGTTTACCATACCTAAACCCGGCCAGGTCGAGATCAGCGTATTCGATATTTTGGGAAGGAGAGTAAGGAAACTTATCGAAGGTCAATACCGTTCCGGAACCCACGACGTTATCTGGGACGGTAAAAACGACACCGGGCGGATACTCAGCTCCGGTATATACTTTTACGCGATACAAACGGAACATTACAATCAGTCTAAGAAAATGTTGATGCTGAAATAAACAATCCGTTTCGTTTCAAACTACCGATAGCGCCAGGTATAATTGCCTGGCGCTATTTTTAAGACCAACTGAACGCCAAAATAATGTTGATTTTGATATCCCTACTTCACTATCTCAATACCCAGCCTGAACTCCGTAGTGCGAGTTTTATAATTAATCAGGCTCTCACCGTAACCATCGAATATCTGCCCGTAGAAATAGAATCCCATCCTGTCTTTGCGGGGTTTGAATGTGATATCAATAAGAATCCTCGGATATTTTACGGGATAGTCCTTCGATAAACGCCCAGCGAACGCCCAACGGATATAATGCGTTTTGAGCACCAGTACCCCCTCAAAACTCCCGCAATAATCCTCGATATCCGAATTCAATCCGCTTTTTTTAAACACATACCACGGCCTGAAATAGAAAATCATCCTGTCCTCTTTGTCGCTGTAATACGTTACAGCGACCTCGGTGAACAGCCTGTCCCAGCTTCGGCTCTCCGGGCCTGCGAGACCGTTACTCTCATGCATATAACCGAATTTAACGTCGGATAAAGATATCCCGTTATCCGGAGTCTCAAAACCCCAGTCGAGGAAAAGATCGGGATTATAATTGGTTTCCCGAAACGGCGCCGATTCCTTCGAGAGGTCCCAGAACGATTTGGCCGAATATGAAGCCCATAGATCGGGTATATGAGTATGATCACCCCATTGGAATTGAAATAGCTTCATTGCCTGGCTGACCTGAAACTTAGCATCGCCATTAAAATCCAGAACGAAATAATTCGGACGATACGACCTGAAGTATTCATCGGCCTGGGTCGCATGTAGCGGTAAATACGCCAGAATGAATGAAATCAATAAGCGTTTTAACATGACATTTCTCCTCCTTTACAAGAATACCGATTTATAATAACCCCGGGGGGGAGACTAATCTATCAAAACAAATACAGACAAAAACTATATAGAATAGATCGGTAGAATAGTCAATCGAAATTTAGAAAAGAAAAAGGGGCCGCCGAAAGACAGCCCCCCTTACCATTCTTTTGTATTATTATTTTATCAACATCATCTTCTTGGATTCAACAAACTCCCCCGCCTGAACTTTGTAGAAATAAATCCCCGACGATTGTCCGGCGGCGTCCCATACAACGCTCTGATATCCAGCTTGCATCAGGCCATCCACAAGAGTAGCAACAGAACGGCCCAGAGGATCGTAGATTTCCACAATTACACGCGACGCCTCCGGTAACGCGAAACTGATCAACGTTTGAGCGTTAAACGGATTGGGATAGTTGGCGAACACGGTATATTCCCGTGGCAGCGGTGTATAAACCGAAACCGAAGTCTCAAGGAATCTGCCGTAAGCATCCGCCGCCGATACATCGATAATCTCCACCGAGCCGCCGTTATTCGAAACCACAGGGATACTCAGCAAAGTCGAGTTTCCCGGGGCGATGGTGTTACCCTCCATAGAATAGACTAACACCTTCGTAAGATCGTCGTCGTCCCTGGAAACAACCTCCATCGTTTCCGATAGTGGATCGCCAAATTCGATTCCGGGGTGATTTAACGTTAATAGCACGCCTCCGACCTCGATATTCGAGGTGATGACAATATCAAATGCCTCTTCGCCGGTTTTAGCACAAATCGTCGCCGCTCCCGGGGTAGGATCGAGCTTGGGCGGTTCGTTTCTGCCATTGATTATATTTATAAACCGGATCAGATCCGGGACGTCGACCATGTTGTTATTATTCAAATCCGCCGATGATTCCTGTATGGCGTCGTCGGTAGTTCCGTTCTCCCACCAGATAACACTTCCGAATATAAGATAACGTACGACAACCATAGCGTCGCCGACCTCATAGAACAAGCCGTTCATGTTCGGATCGCCCTTGTAATCGTCTGGATCAACTATTTCCACACAACCGTCGGTCAATTCGGGTCGGAACCAGTTAAATCCGGCCGAATCTGAAATTGTGTTACTTGAGTAGACTTGATTATAAAACGAAATGGGAACCACATCATCCAACTCCAGATCCTCGGAAAGAACGAAGGTCATAAAGATGATAGGATCGTCCCCGGCATAAGCCGGAGGATTAGGAATCCCATTGTTGATATCAGCAGTCCAGACGATCCTGGCTCCATCGAGCTCGGGGCATTCATCGCAAGGGCTTTGCGTATTGACATTCCAGTATTCGCTGCCATCATCGATACGGCTGGTGGGGGTCACGCGCACCAGAGAAACCATCGAGGATTCCCATCCGATCAGAAGATCCATGCTACCCATTTTGAAATCGCACGTACTCAAGCTTACAGGGATCGACACTGTCCCGCCGGGGAAACCACTGACGCATCCTATCCGGAGATTTACTTCTCTCATCACCACAGTAATCTCGAGAGGAACAACCCCCCCGAAATTATCATCCAACTCAAAAACGAGGGCGTGGGTACCTGTCGGAAGGCTTCCGCACCAGGTGCCCGACGTATATCCTCCGGGTCCTCCTGATTCCTCGACATATTCGCCTCCGCCCGATATCTGGGTTATACGCAGATCATCATTGAGATTATCGTCGGTGCCGCAAAGGCTGATACAAAGAGTAGCCCCTATGTCGCCGCAGATTTCCAATTCGGTTTGGCACCATACCGGATCTATATTGTTAGCGAAAACCATGCTGGAGAAACTGTAATCGAAACTGTCCCAGGGTAGCTCCCCCTGAGAAAATTCTGCCCAGACAAATCCCCCGTTATCCTGCTGGGACCCCACCATCAGAACATCGGTCAGGAGGGTATCTACCGGATTGCTTCCTGTTGTGGTCATAAAATATTCGGCGACCAGCCACCATTCCCCTTCGGTCGCGATACCGTCATCGGCGTACGGAGTCCTGGGGAAGTCCTTGATACCGAGAACTCCCTGATTGGTAAAATCGTCGCCGAAAGGATTCGGAGCCAGAACGGTCATAGACTGCCATGACGAATCTCCCTCGCTCTGGGCCACAAACGGGAGGAAATCATAGTTAATGCCATCGCGGGAGGCTATATATGAATTGTTGGAGGCCACGGGCCAGTGAATTCCGACTATTTTAATTCCCGGTTCCGTGCGAATCCACACAGGTAGAGTTAAAGCCGTGTTATTTTCGACCGTCATCACCGCGGCGGAATCGTCCTCGAGCGGGCCAAAAACGAATTTACCGTTCTGGGCTGAAGCAATACCTATCGAAAGAATAATAGCCAACATTATAAATATTATTTTTTTCATACTTCACTCCCGGTCAAATTAGTCGCGTAGAGACCGAATACACCCGCGGCTCACTGAAGCCCATCGTAATTTAAGGCATATTGACACGTTATGGCAAGGAAAATATCATATTTAGCTCCAAAATATAAGGTCGTGAAACAGGGATAGACGGGGTTATCTGCTTTTAGAAAACGAGGACCACTATAGTTCGAAAAGGAGATTAATTACCCAAAAGGTAGTATATCCTCTCGAATTCGATATCGTATGGGGATATTATCGAAGAATACTGGCTATTAATTCACACTCTCTTTATGCGAGATCGCCTCTAAGATAATACTTACGATCTTAAATGAATTTTTTGAGGCGTACTCGAGGTAGCCCTCGAATTCATCTTTAGCGTCGGAACCGGCGCTATCGGAGATTGTTCGAATAATAACAAACGGTATTTCATTGAGATAACATGCGTGGCCGACAGCCGCCCCTTCCATTTCAGTAGCGACTGCCCCGAACTCACGCTGCAGCCAATCGATCTTTTTCCGGCTTGAAACAAAACGATCACCGGAAACGATAGTCCCCACAACGAGTTTGGGCGATCCCTCGAGATTTATAAAATTATCATCGAAAGCGTAGCATGCAAGCTTAACCAGCCCGGGATCGGCCTCGATCATCCGCCCTATATCGGGCAACTCGCCATGCCTGCGCCCGAACGCTGTCAGATCAAGATCATACTGAACAACAAAATTGGAGACAACGATATCCCCTCTGGATAAATGTGGCACAAGCGCGCCTGTCAACCCCGTGAAAATGATCTGCTCGATCTTGAATTTATCGATCAGTATTTGGGTTCCTATGGTGGCATTGACTTTTCCGACACCCGATTGCAATAAAACGATCTCCTGTCCATACAAGGTACCGGTAAAATAGTCCATTTTAGCGAATGTATAGGAGTCGGCAACCTCGATATTCTCTTTGAATAGGGAAATTTCTTCGGGCATGGCGCCTATAATACCGATCATTTTTCCCCGAAACCGTTAAGAGCCTTTTCGGCGTATTGTTTAGCCCCGAATAACGAATGATCTCGGTAATTCCCGCATTCCTTTTGCTTCGTACCCGGTACATCAGCCCATTCGGTTGTCATCACCTTCTTAAGCGACCCGATTAGCCCCTCTTTTATCACGTCGGAATCAATATCACCCCAGATGGAAAGATAAAACCCGGTTCTGCAGCCCATAGGCGAAATATCAATTACGCCTTCGAGAAATTCCTTCATATATGTTGCAAGTAAATGTTCGAGTGTATGGATAGCGTCTGTCGGGAGACATTCGGTATTGGGTTTTACCAGCCGCAGATCGAACTTGCTTATCTTTTCCCCTAAAGGACCTGTAAAAACGCCCGCTTTCCTGACTTGCGGGGCTTCCATCGTATCGTGGTCGAGCAGGAAGGAATCGGGTATTTTTGTTTTCGGCGTCATAAACTTAATATCGGAACAAATTAGTCGTTTTTAATCGACAACGAAATATCTGTTTCAAATGATTTTTCATGGTGGATAGAAAAATAAAAAGGGGGCGGCCTGAAGGCTGCCCCCTTGTTGCTTCATCAAGTAAAACCGGATAAGTCTTTAATCGCCTGCTCCATTGCTGACATCTTTCTCTTTCGGATTCATTAATGGAATGACCAGTGGAAGTTCATCGCCGGGTGCCAATCTTCCTATGGGCGGACAATCCGCGCATGGCTCCAAATCCGGCGATCCGGTTTTCAATTTGGAAAACCCATCGATTATATCGGATATATTGAAGGCGCAGGAACTATTAACATCGATTGCTACTGCCCATTCAATTCCGCTTCCCGGCGGACATTCGCAAATTAGATCCGCCTCGGGCGAGCCAGTTTTAAGTTTCGAGAAACCGTCGATTATATCGGAGATGTTAAAAGAGCCGCTTCCGTTAAAATCGCCAACAACGTAGTCGCATCCCGTGGCATGCGGCGGCCAGATAATCTGCCTCGCGCATTCTGCCTCCATATCGGTTATGGGAATACTAAAAACAGTTGGCGGTATCGGGCACATAATGCAGAGATCGCCAAATATTCCCGGTATAAGATCGACAGCGCTCGCTCCGATGGTAACGCTCGGAACATCGCAATTTTCTACGATAACATCCCCGGGAGAAACATAGATTCCGAGACCGGGATCGGTAAACAGCCAGTTGCTTGACGAGATATTATAGACGATGGGAGAAGTTCCATATAATCCTATATCAAATTCCTCCTGAAATTGAGGATTATCAGTTTTTGAAAATATCAGCTTAGCGTAAACAGGTAAATCCGCATAAAAGTAGCCGCCCTCTTCGCAATTCTGGATTATTGTCATAGAACCCGGAAGCTGCGGTAGATCGGACAGGCACATTCTGACGTCCCATTCCTCCGGATCCTGACCGCCATTATATGTTACTATAATAGGTGCTACACTTATCAGATTCAACGCCACTATTTCAATTCCAATTTGATCCTGTGTGCCGCATTCCGGAAAATTCGCCGCCCTGACTCGCTTGATTATAGTATCTGTGGGGCCGAGGATACCAGGGGGATCTGTAACCAGAGGTTCGCCAGCAAACGTTATCCTGCCTTCGAACGGATCTGAACCAGGTCCGAAGTAATCGGCTGGAATCGGTGGAGTACTCGGATCGCAACCCAGATCTACGTTGGTAATGTCTTCTTCCGGCGGGGTCTGCCAGAGATCGTATACCGGCTCATATACGACTTGCGGCGGTTGGATAATCTGCGCGGCGCAATCTGCCAGCATCTCGGTTTCGGGTATGGAAAAGACATCTCCCGGTAGAGAACAAAATATGCACGGGTCTCCAAAAATCCCCGGTATAAGATCGACCGCGCTCGGTCCGATTGTAACGCCGGGAAAGTCGCAATTCTCCACGATGACATCGCCGGGAGAGACATAGATTTCGAGACCGGGGTCGCTAAACATCCAGTTGCCTGACGGGATATTATAAGAAATGGGAGAGGCGCCACTTAATCCCAGATCATATTCTTCTTGATTATAAGGAGGATCAACCTGAGTAAATATCAGCTTGGCGTAAACAGGTAGATCCGCGTTAAAGTAGCCGCCATTTTCGCAAGCCTGATATATTTCCATAGAACCCTGAATCTGAGGCAGATCTGACAGACACATCCTGACATCCCATTGCTCGGGACCCCCAGCGCCATTAACGGTAATTGGCTCTACGCTTTTGAGATTCAACGCCACTATTTCGATATCTATTTGATCCTCCGTGCCGCATTCCGGAAAATACACAGCCCTGGCACGCTTGATTATAGTATCCGTAGGCCCGAGAATATTAGGAGGATCTGTAACCAGAGGTTCGCCGGTAAACGCTATCTGCCCTACAAACGGGTCTGACCCTGGATAGAAGAAATCGGCCGGAACAGCGGGAGTACTTTGATCGCAACCGAGATTTATATTGGTTAAGTCTCCTTCCGGAGTCTCCCAGAGATCGTACACCGGATCAA
>JAZGHS010000038.1:0-15034 GCA_036481315.1 Candidatus Zixiibacteriota bacterium
GACTGTTCGATAACCACCTGCGATACTTAAACGATCTCGGAGAGGAGAATAGGCTGATACTGAGTATAGAGGGTTTGCATTGGGCCGATACCGATACGCTCGATTTTCTGCGTTTTTTTGGCTCTAATCTCGGCGCCGCCAAGAAAACGTTTATTGTCTGCACGGGTCGAACAGCCTCCGACCGGTCAGATCTTTCTTTTCCAATCGATAGTTGTTCCCGACATGTCATTCTGAAACCGGCAGATCGCGAGTTGTGGCCCGTTTATCTGCAGGGATTTTTGGGGCAGCGAGATTTTCCAGAATCATTCTCCGAAAAATTTTATGAGGAAACCGGTGGGAATTTTCTTTTCGCAGAGGAAATCATAAAGGAAATGGTTTTGGGGGGATTTCTTCAAAGACGTAAAGGCAAATGGTTTGTCACGGAGGGCTGGGAGCAAAAGATTAGAATCCCGAGCGGTATTACTCCCTTGATCAATCGACGATTGGAACGGTTAAACGACGACCAGAGAAAACTGGCGGATGTTGCCGCGGTTCTCGGCCGGGCGTTCCACGAAGACGAGATTCTGGCACTTTCCGGGATGCCCGGAGGGCTCAATATAATCGAGAGTCTAATAGACAGGGGCGTTTTCAAAAGAACGATTTTCGGGCTGGATGAGAAAGTATACTTCGTACATCTACAATTAAAACGGGCCGTGGATGAATTACTGCCTGCCGAGGAAAGCAGACGGTGGCATTCCCGAGTCGCCGAATACTATAGAGAAAAGGGCGAGGACGAGGAATTTCTCGGACGGCATTACGCTCTGGCGGGAGAAGACACGAAAGGATTCGACTATCTTGTCACCGCGGCTGTTAACGCGGGCAGGATATTTTCATACAGGCAATCGTCGGACCTTTATAAAACCGCCCTGCGATGCGCGATGCAATTACCCGATTCAACGAAGAGAAAGGAAATGCTATATACGGTCAATCTCGGGGCCGGCAAGGCGTTGAATTACATCTCACCTCCGGATGCTTTGGAGTATTTAAACCGCGCCGCTTCCCTTGCCAGTGAAGAACTTGCCGAGAATACGCTGGCGTCGGAGGCTCTTATAGCGGCCGGTATTAGCAGTCTCCATCTGGGGAAAAACGAAACAGCCCTGGATCTGTTGGGTAACGGATTGTCGTTAGCCGAAGAATCGGGTGAGGCCAAACTTCGGGGAGAAGCCCATGTGGGTCTGGGATTTGTCTATGATAAGATGGGCAGACTCGACGAGGCTAATAATGCATATTTGAGGGCTTTAGATGTTTTCGCCGAAATCGAATTCCCCGAGGGTTCCTGCAGGGTGTTAAACTACCTGGGCATAACCCGCAAGCGACGCGGCGATCTCGAGGGTGCTGAGGATTTCTATCGCCGGGCGCTTTCCATCTGCAAAGAAAAAGATTTCAAATGGTCGGCCATGAATCTATACGGTAACCTCGGCAACCTCTATTCCACAAAGGGGGATTACCAAAGCGCGAAAGATCATTATCTACTTTCTCTCGGTATATCGAGGGAGATTTCCGACCGTCGTATCGAGAGCGTAAATTTGCTGAATACCGGTCATATTTTAAACCAACTAGGCGAAATCGATTCGGCCGAAAAGATATTTTTCGAGGCGCTCGATAAACAGCGGATGCTGGGGGATAAAAGTTCGGAGGCGATCACCCTGAACAACCTCGGTTTTCTTTGTTTCAGAAAGGGAGAAATAAAAAACTCACTGGATTATTATGAGAAGGGGCTTGATTTGAGCCGGGAAATCGATCAACCGCGAGCAGAATTAGCCAATCTTATAGGTATTGCGGAGGACAAATCGGCTTTCGCTGATTTTAATGACGCGTTGTTAATGGCCGAGAAAGCATCGGAGCTGGCCGCTGAAATCGACGATACAGAGCAAAAGAGCGTGGTAATGACGATCATAGCGGAAATATTATTCGAGTTGGGGGAAATAGATAGGACGATAAATGCGTTAAAAAAGTTTTTCGAGCTGCCGGCGGATATCGGCGAACCGAGGCAGAGGATCAAGGCGTTGCTGTTGGCCGAACGCCTGGAACCGGAGATCGCCCTCGACGCCGATATACAGTCGTTAATTAAAGAGATTATCGAATCCGAGCCGTTCCTCGGAGCCGTGGCCGTACGATTTAGGGCCGAAAATGAATTGAGAAGCGAACGATCGAGCATAAGTCCGGAGATCTGGCTCGGGCGTATCGACGATGCTATTCGGAAGGCGGAACGCGCTTATCTTCGCGCGGAGAAAATTCGATTATCAGCTATTAAGATCGGTTTTCTCAGAAAAACCGGGGACGTCTTTGAAATGTCTCGATTAGAAGACAGGCTTTCCGAGGAGATCGCACGATTTACGATGGGGCTTGACGATCAATTGAAAATTAATTTCGTTGATTATTTGAAATTATCTGAAAATAAAAATGGGAAGGAATCGCCGAAAATGGACAAAGTCAACCGCGAGGAAAGGCTTGAGGTTCTGTTCAGGGTAGCCCGAACCATAAACACGATCAGGGAAAGCGATCCGTTATTGAATAAAATTATGGATCTCGTTATCGAGACGTTGATGGCCGAGCGCGGATTTATAATGCTATACATTTCCGAGGAGAGATCCAAAAAAGAAAACCGGATTCTAGAACCGGTGGTTGCCAGGAATTTCGAGCAGGAGGATATCCTTGGGGAGAAATCTATCTCTCGATCCAGCGCTCTCGAGGTCGCCGAAACCGGCAAACCGTTGCTGTTGAGCCGTACCGACGATGATATCTCTGGTCGTCAATCGGTCGTGGATTTCCGGATATCGTCGATATTATGTGTCCCTCTCGCGGTAAAGGGAAAGATCCTGGGAATCGTTTATGTCGATAGCCGGTCGGGCACGGTATTCAACGATGACGATCTCGATTTTCTATCTAGTTTCGCAGATCTGGCTGCTATCGCCATCGAAAACGCCCGGTTAACCGAAAGGCTGGAGCAAAAGACGGTCTATTTGCAAAAGCAGGTCGAGTCGATTTGGGATTTCGGGAATATCGTAGGGCGATCGTCACCTATGCAGAGAGTTTTTAGGATGGCCGAGTCCGTAGCCGACACCGATGTAAATGTTGTGATTAGCGGTGAATCGGGAACCGGCAAGGAGCTTCTGGCAAGGGCGATCCATTATGCGGGTAAAAGGAAAAATTCCAGATTCCAGCCGGTCGATTGCGGGGCGGTAACCGAGACTTTATTGGAATCGGAATTGTTCGGATATGTAAAGGGCGCGTTTACCGGGGCGGTATCCGACCGCCCGGGCTTGTTCGAAGTTGCTCACGGCGGCGCGATATTTTTAGACGAGATAACTAATACCAGCGGGAATTTTCAGGCCAGATTGCTGAGGGTTTTGCAGGAAAACGAAATCCGCAGGGTAGGCGACACCAGATTGAGGCCTATAGACGTCCGGGTGATCGCCGCCACAAATAAAAATCTCGAGGATGAAGTACGCGATGGAAATTTCCGGGAGGATTTATATTATAGATTGAACGTGGTAAATATTAATATCCCACCGCTTCGAGAACGAAAAGAAGATATACCGATATTGGCCGGCTATTTCCTCGAAAAGATTTGTGCCAGGATGAAAATCCCCGAAAAAGTGTTTTCTTCCGAGGCGATCGATAAGATGATGCTTTATTCCTGGCCCGGTAATGTGAGGCAACTGGAAAACGTCTCCGAGAGAGCGATTATTTTTTCCAAAAGCGATACAATCGGAACGGGAAATTTACCCCCGGAAATAAAATCCGCGCAATACTCCGGCGACCAGAACAGTGCCTTATCGGTCCCCACTACAAAATCCGAATTAAAAAATGCCAAAGCGGAAATGGATAAGATTTTTCTCATGGCTCTACTGCGAAAGACGAATGGGAATGTGATGAAGGCCGCTTCTTTATCGGGAATGGATCGCTCCCAATTGCATCATATGATTAATAAGCTGGGACTTGACACGACTTCATTCAAAAAATAGACTATCACGGTCTATGAACAAGCCCAGAAACAGCTTGCTAAATCAGCAATATTTGACTATTATTATAATTGGATGAATGGTATCTGGCGCATAACGGCTCTTGCCTTGGTGGTTTTCTCAACGTCATTATACGCTACCGATCTGGGGGTTATTTCCGGGTGGGTTTATAATGACGGAGGATCTAAAGGTATTCAAAAAGCGATTGTATATATTTATACCTCTGACGGCGAGATATTGGATTCGGTATTTACTCGCCCCAATGGGTGGTTTGAAAAGACGGTTTATTCGGGTGTTTATCTTGTTTCGGCCGAGAAAGGCAATTACATCCGAGAATTTTACCCGAATGAGTTTTCACAATCCGAAGCGAATAGCATCAGTGTTTCTCCCGGACAGAATATCATCATCTCCTTTGAACTCGATCGCGGAGGATGGATAGGTGGTTCGTTCGAGTCGAGGGACGGCGATATCGGCCGGGGTCTTGTAGTCGCTATTAAGATGGATCAGCCTGACGCCGGTTGGTATAGAAGCGTAATTCTCGACGGTTCATTCCCCATGAACTACGCTGTCTGCGGTTTAATCCCAGGCACCTACAAGATTATGGGACAAGCCGACGGAAAGGGAAGCGTATATTATCCCGGTGTGGAAGATATTGACGACGCAATAGCTATCGACGTTATCCGGAACGAGGGGGTGCCCGATATTTCGTTCTTCATGGAATCAGTCGGGGTCGGTTATGTTTCCGGCAGGGTTCTAGACGCGGAAACAGGAGAGGGATTGGCAGAGGTGCCTGTGCTGGCATACCAATGGCGTAATTTCCACGAAGACCCCAACCTTAAAACGACTTCCACCGAAATCGACGGCAGTTTTTTGATGAGATTGACCTCCGGCACTTACTATCTTTACGCTTATTGCGAGGATTATATTCCCGGATCGGGCAATGTCACCATTTATTACGATAACAAACTCGATCCATTGTATGCCGACGCTCTTTTAATCGACGAAGGGAATATAGTGGAAAATATAGAATTCGAATTTGATTTTTCGAACTTATATAATTTATCGGTTTCCGGAACAGTTTACGATGAACAGACCGGGGAGGGATTGGGTGGAGTATCAATTGAGGCTATCGATTATTTTTCCGGGGAGACCGTTAATTCGTCTATCTCGGTAAGCAGCGGCGAATTTTCAATCGAGAATTTAGTCTCCGGATCTTATCTGATATTATTTTCGGAAATGAATGTCATTCCTTTCTTCTATCGCGATTCGGAAACTTGGCAGAACGCGGAAGTTATCGAACTTAATACCAGCTATCGCGGAATCCAGACCGAAGCTATAACCCAGGATTACGGGAATCTCGGTTTGGCTATTTCGGGCAGGGTTACGTCTCATTCCGGGCCTCTTGACGGCGTTAGAATCTATGCCTATCCAGTCGGTACGGATCAGCCGATCGCTTACGCCGGATCCAACGCATCGGGCGAGTATACCATGATCAGAGGTCTTGTGCCCGGTTCTTATACTGTCGTTTGCGATTTGTTTGGATTCGACTTCCAGGCTTTCCCCGATACAATCACCCTGGATCTTCTGGAGAATCCGTTTGAAAGCGACGTAGACTTCCATCTGGAACAGCCCACCACCGATGTAACCGAAATCGCGAAGCTTCCCAACAAATTGGAAGTGCTGGCGAACTACCCGAATCCGTTTAACGCGTCAACAATGATTCAGGTTTACTCCAGCTATGATAATAGCAGAAACATTACTATGACTGTTTTCGATGTTCTCGGCAGGAAAGTGGGGCTAAAAAGGGTAATCTTAAATCCGGGCATGAACCATATTGCGTGGGGCCATGACGATTTTAATCAGACGGTAAGCTCAGGAGTGTATTTCTACAGATTCAGCGATATCGATTCTACATTCCGCATGGTATTGCTAAAGTAACGCTCGGTAAAAAACCCTTGACATATAATTAGGACCTATTAAATTATTGTAATAGTGTGTGTCCTGCAAATTCGTATCCGTAATTTGCATACGCTTGCACATTCTTTGCGCGAAATATGAGGGAAGAGTATTCAAAACCCCCAAGTGCAATCGAGGATAACTTGATTAATAGTAATAACTTGAGAACGTCATTTTTAGTTCTGCGAATGCGTCGTTTTCATTTTAGTTTAAACGCGATACGGCATATAATTTGCGTTTAAAAGTCATTGGCATGGTACTTTGACAAACAAAGATTGTTTTAATTTCGCTTTTACTCCCGGCCTTTCCGCGGCCACGAACATGAGACTTGACGAAGCCTTGGGTCGAAATTATCCATTTTCGGTACCCACGATCAGATTTTTTACTTGGCAAGGGCATTCAATTAGCCTCGGACGCAACCAAATTCCCGAAAAACGGTTAACTCTGGAGCTTTGTAGTAGGGATGGTATAACTGTTGTTCGCAGGCCGACAGGAGGCAAGGAGCTTTTGCACGGACATGATCTCTGTTACAGCGTCTTATGGCCGGTCGAGAAATCGGGAATCGCTGTTGAGGCCGGGTGGTTTTTTGGCAGGATTAACGATATTTTAACAGCCGCCTTGAAAAGACTGAATATTAGGGCGCTCTGGAAAAAAGATATTGGACGGAGTGGCGCGGTGAAGGGTCCATGTTTTTTACAGACCGATAGGGGCGAAATAACGGTAGACGGCAGGAAATTGATAGCCTCGGCGCAACGGGTTTTCGAAAAGGTCCTCTTACAGCAGGGTTCGATGCCATTGCGGGAATCCTCGATAAACCTGGCCGATTACTTGAAAGAGTTTAATCGCGTACCGATGAAAAGCCTGCTTGAGTCCTCGTCAACGTCTTTTTTCGAGCATGTCGATGAAACAATTTCGCTTAATTCGATTGTTGATGTCTTTAAAAAGGAGTTTCAGCGTTCGTTTGGCGTGGGATCGATGCCGATTGAAGATTACTTTGTTAAGCGTATTAACGTTTTTTCAAAACAGAAATAATAAAATGATAGAATTAATTAGCGTAAAATCAGGGAGGTGATTCGGAAAACAACTTGTAAACGTGGATACTGTTTTTTAACTGTTTTAGTTTGTAGGAGTTCAAAAATGAGAAAAATCATGTTTTTAACTATTCTCGCTGTCGCTTTCGGCGCCACCTTCGCCATGGCCGTCGATAGACATAAGGTGACTATCGAGAATCAGATCATGCTTACCGGCGAAGAGCCGGTACAAGGCGTTACCACACCGTCAAACCCTGATCTGATCACGGATTCTCCCGGTACCATAATCGGTTACACAACGTATGAATATCAAACCAACGGTTCTACCGGTAACCGAATGGGCGTGGATTCCCAGGGCGGACGTCATTTTTTATGGATGAAAGGCACCGGCGAAAATTTCCCTCCCGATACGAGAGGGGTCTACTTTAACTATGTAGATAACATGGGTAACTGGCTTGTACCCGAAGAAGGTCAAAATATTTCCCAGGTTGACGGGGACGGTTATACTCAGCTCAGCTTAACCACGGCCGATAACGCGGCTGCGGCTTATCACTCCGGCGGCTCCGATATAGTAATCTATGCCGTGGATAATTTCCCGGGAATGGGCATTTTCTCATATTTCGATCCACCTGATTTTCTAAGTCTTGATTGCTTTTGGCCGTATTTGACCGTAGACAGAAACGATAACATTCATATCGTTTCTCAGGAGAACACCGGCGTTGCCGGCGCTGAGCAGGCCATTGGTTATACCAGATCCACTGATGGCGGCAGTACATGGTCGAGGCCGGATAATGTTGACACTCTCATGACCATTTCCCAGGTATTAACCAGCAGCCCGGTATCGGATAAAGTAGCGATACTCTACACGCACGGTCGAGACGACGTAGACCAGTACCACAACGATATCTATTATGTAGAGTCTGAAGATGGTCTGACTTGGGATTTTAGTGGGGGTAAAGTTAACGTAACCGAGTATGGCGGTTCGGAAACATACTGGGCTTATACGGATATGGCGGCTGTATACGATTACAACGACAACTTGAATATCATCTGGACCACCTTTACGAGCATCGATGAAGAGCTCTTTTATCCGGTTACCCTGTTCCATTACAGCACAGGATCGGGAATGATAACCGAGGTCACGGCATGCCCCGAGGATTGGGACGAGTCATGTAATACGGGCGCCTGGAACCTTCCGATCGCTAAAATGTCGCTGGGTGTTAACGAGGCGACCAATGCCATTTACGCTGTTTATACCGCTTTCTCTATTGCGGATGCTTCGGCGGCCGGCTACTGTAATGGTGATATCTGGATGAACTATTCAATTGACGGCGGCGCCAGCTGGAGCGAAGACGTCAATATGACCGATTCGCAAACCCCTGGTTGTGCTATGCACGAATGCGATTCGGATCACTGGTCTTCGGTGGCCGATAAGGTCGACGGTAACCTGCATATCATTTATGTCAACGATAAGGACGCTGGCGGTACTCCTCAGACCGAAGGCGGCGTTACCGATAATCCTGTCATGTATCTTGAGTTTCCGAATCCTGTTTCCTCGGTGGAACATAGCACCGAGATTCCCACGACCTTCGCCCTCTCCCAGAACTACCCGAATCCGTTTAACGCCAAGACGAACATCACTTTCAATCTCGTAGATGATTCCGACGTCAAGATTTCGGTATTTGATATCACCGGCGCAAAGGTTACCACTCTTGTCGACGATCGTATGATTGCCGGCGAACATTCGGTTAACTGGGATGCCAGCGAAGTCGCCTCGGGCGTGTACTACTACAGCCTTAAAACCAATGGCGAGGAATCGACAAGGAAGATGACTCTTCTGAAGTAATCGATTCGCAATTTTCGCAAATTTAAATCGGGGTCCATAAGGGGCCCCGATTTTTTTATTTTGAATTTTATATCGAATTTTAACCAGTTCGTTATTATTTGCGGAATTTCATCGTGGATTTGTATTGACATATTTTAAAATGTTAATTTATTGTATTTATACGGGTGAAGGTTGCCGGAAACCTTCGCATTTTTATAACGGAAAACGGAGGTAAATTTACCATGAGGAACTTGATAAGTCTGATTTGTATTTTTTTGTTTGTTTCCCCGGTTTACGCGCAATTCTGCGATCCGCCCGGGGAATTTGTTGGTGAAACCGGGTACCCCGTGCAATCGTCGGGTGTAGCCGCTAACAGGATCGCCTACGATAGCCGGGGCGGCGTTCATATTACCTGGATGTCGGGCACCTCGATTTTCGAAAGAGGCGTCGCATTTAATTTCCGCGACGAAACCGGTATGTGGGTATCGTCGAATGGTTTGCCTGTTAACGAAGTCAACGGCGCCGGTTATCCCACCGTGGCGCTTACCTCTGACGACGCGGCCGCAATAGCGTACCATAATATGAGCAATGGATATATCAATCTCGCGGTTGACGCTTTCAGGGGAATGGGGATTTTCGAATTTTACGACCCGCCGGATAATATGCCCGGCGGCAACAGCGCTTTCTGGCCCCAGGTGGCGATATCGACCAACGGCGATATTCATATTATCATGGTCGAACATACACAGGAACAAGGCGAATATCCGTCTATTTTATACACTCGTTCCGAAAATGGCGGCTCGACTTGGACAGATCCTGTCGTGGTGGCGGATGTCGCCTTGCTTAACGGCATTATTACCGCATCGTCCGATGGTAAGGTCGCAATCCTGTTTTTAAATCCCGTGATCAGCGGTGAATTCAGCCAGGTTAAGAACGATGTCTGCTATTTCGAATCCTCCGACGGCCGCGATTGGAATTTCCGAGATACCAATTTTATCACCGATTACGGCAACGACGAACAGGAGATTTACTGTCCGTGGGGTTTTGACGCGGTTTACGATAACGAGGGCAATCTTAACGCTACATGGGTTACCGGGCATATTGACGATGACGGGTATTTTGTCGACGAGGTTACCAAACTGTGGCATTATTCCGAGGATGTGGGGCGAATCAACCGGATCGCTGAATCATCCGATGAACTGCTCGACTGCATGTACGGCGCAGTTACTCTGCCTATATCGGTACCGAGCATTTCAATCGGAACATATCCCGATTCCGAGGTGGAGACGATTCAGGTTACTTATATCGGCCTCGATGAAACCGACGCCTCCGCCGAGGGCGAATGTATGGGCGATATCTATATCGTTTACGGCTGGGATAACGGACATATCTGGGAAGGACCGCACAATCTCACCGAGACTCATTCCCCCGATTGCTCGCCCGGTGATTGCCTTTCGGAGAATTTCGCCTCGTCCGCCGAGGCTATATCCGATTCGGTTCATCTTACATATGTCATGCAAAAACGCGGCGAAGATGTCATTGATACGATTTATTATATGCCCGTAGCGATTCCAGAAGCAACCGGTGTTCAGGATGATGAAGACCGGGTGCCCGAATCGTTTTCGTTGCTTGGCAACTACCCCAACCCATTCAACGCCGCTACCACTATCGAATTTGAGCTATTAGAGAATTCGGATGTTAAACTGGCCATCTACGACATCACCGGCGCTTTAGTTGAGATCTTGCATGACGGCTACCTCGAATCGGGGAGTCAGTCTATCGCATGGACTACCGGGGATGCAGCCTCTGGAGCGTATTTCTACAAGCTGGCCACGGCTGAGGGCTCGCGGGTGCGGAAAATGGTACTGTTGAAATAAACTGTTAACTTTCCTCCTTATATGAAGGGAGGAAGAATATGAATAAGATATCGCTTGTCATTATAGTAATCGTTATGTTCTCTACGGGCGCCGGAGCATCCGATCTTATAGCCATCGAAAAGATCGACAGCCTGCCGATAATTCCCGCCGCTAATCCTCATTCCGATCTTAAGTATTATCCTACGCCCCCGGGTTTTACGACCGATTCCCCCGGGATTAGGGTGGGGGAAACACAATACGATATGCAGAGTATCGGTTCTACTGGTCGGAGAATTGGATTGGATATCCAGGGGGGAGTACACTTTACATGGATGAAAGGAATCGGCGATAGTTTTCCCCCGTCTCAGAGGTCGGTATATTTCAATTATGTTGACAATATGGATAACTGGCTCGTTCCGGAGGAGGGGCAGAATATATCGCAGTATAACGGCGACGGATTTCCCCAACTTAGCTTGACATCCGACGATCACTCGGGAATCGCGTATGATTCACCGGGAACGAATTATATTGTGTATGCGGAGGATAATTTCCCGGGAATGGGTATTTTCTCATATTTCGATCCCCCGGATACGGTCGAAAGGCAGAGTATAAATCCGTACGTCTATATTAACCCCTACTTAACGGTGGACCGTAACGATTTTATACACATAGTTTCCGGGAGAAATCCCGAATCCGCGGGAGCCCCCTTCGCCATCGCCTACACCAGATCGACCGATGCCGGCAATACCTGGACGTCGCTTAGAAGCGTGGATATACTGACTACCCCATCATATATAGTCACATCTAGTAAAGTCTCGGATAAGGTCGCTATCGTCTATACCAAACCGACCGATTATTCCACCCAATGGAAAAACGACGTCATCTATATAGAGTCAGAAGATGGGCTTACTTGGAATTGGAGGCATGATAGGATTAATATCACTGAGTATGGGCAAAATGGCGATTCGCTTTTCGCCTATACTGACATCGATGCCGTATATGATTACAACGATAATCTGCATATCGTCTGGAACGCTCTTTATGTCGGGGAAAGAAACATCTACTATCCGGTTTATTTGTATCATTATGGAAATGATGCCGTAAATCTGATAGCCGAATCGGATTTACCCGAGATGGATTGCAAGGTAGGGGCCTGGAATCTTCCGATATGCAAGATGTCGATGAGCGCCAGACAATACAATAATTATCTCTACGTTGTTTATACCGGGTTTCAATCATATGATTGTTCTTCTGAGGGATACTCAAATGGAGATTTATATTATCAATACTCGGTAGATGATGGCTCATCATGGACTGAACCGTACAATATGACTGATTCTCAAAGCCCCGGTTGCGAACCGGGTGAATGTGATTCGGATAATTGGGCGTCGATATCCGAGCTTGTTGCTGATAATATTCTAAGAGTTGTATATATCAACGATAAATCACCGGGGGCCGTACCATTTAATGAGGGATCAATTACCGACAACCCAGTATTGTTTCTTGAGTATTTCATATGGTGGCTCAGTGGTGTTGATAAAACCATATTCCCCGAGTCTTTCTCCCTCGCCCAAAACTACCCCAACCCCTTCAACGCCACAACCACAATCGAATTCGAGCTTTTCGAGGATTCGGAGGTCAGGCTGGCCGTTTACGATATCACCGGAGCTTTAGTGGAGGTTCTGAATGACGGCTACCTGGAATCAGGGAAGCAATCTATTGCTTGGAACGCCGAGGATTTACCCTCCGGAGCGTATTTCTACAGACTAGCCACGGCTGAGGGTTCTCAAATCAGGAAAATGGTGCTGTTGAAGTGACATTATGACAGCCGTATTTAACATGTTGATTATTCTCAGATATACATTATATTGTAATCTGAAGCGAGTTTGTCGATAGCGCGGGCAACAAGAGGACGCTTTTGACGTAATTGAAAAGAGAGAATCATAAAACAGGAGCTTAAAAGATGAGAAAAACGCTAATGATGTTCGCGATCCTGATGCTGGTATTGGCGGTTTCGGCTTATTCGACGGATAAGAACCGAGTAACGATCGAGAGCTATCCGCTAATCCTCGGCAACGAGCCGTTACCCGATATCCCGTATTATCCGTCTGAACCGGGGCTAATAACCGATTCGCCGGGTGAGATTGTGGGATCAACGCAATACGATTACCAGACCAATGGTTCCAGCGGTAGAAGAATTGTCCTCGATTCGCAAGGCGGCGTGCATTTCGCCTGGATGAACGGTATTAACTATGACGCAGGAACGAGAGCCGTATATTTCAATTATGTTGATTCCCAGGGCAACTGGCTTTATCCCGAGGAGGGCGCGGCTATTTCCCAAGCTAATGGCGCCGGGTATGTCCAACTCGAGCTTACCAACGATGATCTGGCCGTCATAGCTTATCACCAATGGCAGCTGGCCGATTATGCCGTTCTTGCCCTTGATAATTTCCCCGGAATGGGAATATTCTCGTATTTCGATATCCCCGATATGCTCGAATTCAGATGCTACTGGCCTTATATAGCCGTCGACCGCAACAATAATATGCATGTAATTGTCAACGAACAGGACGGCTTTGCCATGGGATACACGAGGTCCACCAATGGAGGCGAAACCTGGAGCACCCTTGCTACCGTGGATTCCCTCATGACGCTCTCCGGAGTAGTGGTTGCCAGTCCCGTTTCCGATAAGGTTACTATTGCCTATACTCATCCCCGAGATCTCGAAAATCAGTGGTATAACGATATTTACTTTATCGAATCGGAGGATGGTCTGACATGGGATTGGCGGAGCGGTAGAATTAACCTTACCGAGTATGGCGGCGCTGAGACATTTTGGGCATACATTGATATAGCGGCTGTTTACGATTACAATGATAATCTTAATATTAGCTGGAACGCTCTTACGAGCCTCGATGATGAGCTCTATTATCCGGTTATTCTGTTCCACTACAGCACAGGATCAGAATCTATTACGGAAATCACAGCCAGTCCGGAAGATTGGGATGAGTCCTGCGCTACGGGCGGCTGGAACCTTCCGATCGCTAAAATGTCGCTGGGAGTGAACGAGGCGACTAACGCCATCTACACAACCTATACCGCTTTCGATCTTAACGATTGTTCCGCCGGCGGCTTTACTAACGGCGATTTATGGATGAATTATTCGGTCGATGGCGGTGCCAGCTGGAGTAACGGTGTCAATATGACCGACTCTCAAACCCCCGGATGCGCTCCTGGTGAATGCGATTCGGATCACTGGTCGACCCTTGCTGAAAAAGTCGATGATAATTTACATATCGTCTATATAAATGATAAAGACGCCGGCGGGATAGCACAAACAGAAGGAACGCCAACCGACAATCCGGTACTGTATCTAGAGTATCCTAATCCTGTTACTTCGATCGATGACGATTCGCGAATGCCTAAAACGTTCACCCTCGCCCAGAACTACCCCAACCCCTTCAACGCCGAAACGAAAATCGGATTTGAGCTTGTGGAAGCTATGAATGTGGATGTGGCGGTATACAATATTGCAGGAGCCAAAGTAGCGCAGCTTCATAAGGGCATCCTCGATGCCGGCGCTCACGCCGTGAGTTGGGACGCGGAAGATGTCAGCTCGGGCGTTTACTACTACCAGCTTTCGACCGACAACGAAACCCGGACAAAAAAGATGGTATTATTGAAATAGTCGAACGTTAATACGAAAGTGAAAGGCCGGATTGATCCGGCCTTTTTTTTTGTTCCCGATCGGGAATAGACCGGTTGCTTGTTTGTATATAATATCGGAAGCGATATTGTTTTAGAGGGGATTGAATTCCCGGTTTGCTTTGACGTGTTTACTTGACAACGATATAAAAATGCCTTGACTTTGACGAGAAAAACAGGCAAATTTTGCGGAATAAAATTCGAGGCTGCCTGTATCAAGGCAAAACCGGTCTCGAATTCGTTCGCTAAGGAGGAAGGAACTGCAAATTGCTAACGTTCTTAAGTGGTAGAGCTATCGTTTGAAAAAAAATAAATTGTATAAATACCTTTTGAGGTAGAATATCCAAAAGGAGGATGAATGATGTTTGCTAAGCGATTTATGTTGACCCTGGGCTGTGTTATGGCTCTGGTTGTTGCACTTGGCATTTCCGCGTCCGCGGGTACTGTTGGGAAAATAACCGGGGTTGTCACCGACGAAAAGGGAGAGGGTATTCCCGGTGTCTCGGTGCGAATCGAGGACACCAATATGGGGGCCGCTGCCAGTTTCGACGGTTCTTTCGTTATTCAGAATGTTCTGCCTGGCACTTATAATCTGGTAGCGCAATCGATCGGTTATAATAAAATGACTATTCAGGAGGTTAAGGTTCAGGCGGACGT
>JAZGHS010000039.1:0-9470 GCA_036481315.1 Candidatus Zixiibacteriota bacterium
ATTACGGCTATGGGTAGAATGACCCCTCCCGAGCAGATTTTTCAAAAAACCAGGCAAATGCTTACAGGTGGGGATCAGTTGAAGGGCAAAAAGGTAGTCGTTTCGGCGGGACCAACCTTCGAACCACTCGATCCGGTCAGATATCTGTCGAATAGATCATCGGGTAAAATGGGTTATGCCCTTGCCGATGCCGCGGCGGCTTATGGAGGGAAAGTCGTTCTGGTATCAGGACCCGCTAACCTTCAAACTCCCCCCGGGGTGCAAATAGTAGATATTCAAACCGCGGAAGAAATGAAAAGGGCTTTGACTAATCATTGTCGAGGCGCTGATTTCCTTTACATGGCGGCGGCGGTCGCCGATTACAAACCATCGAGTTATAATAAACAAAAAATCCATCGCTCGGCGAAATCTATTAAACTCGATCTGTCGGCGTCGCCCGATATCCTGAAAAATCTCGGAACGAATCGTCCGAAAGTTGTAGTAGGTTTCGCCCTCGAGACTGAAAATCTCGAGGCCAGAGCTCTGGATAAGATGCGCGCCAAGAAAGTCGATATGATAGTCGCCAACAACCCGATGGAAAAAGGAATCGAATTCGGATCGGAATCGAACCGCGTTACCATCTTTTCTCGAGGCGGAACAAAGAAAAAACTCGATATAATGCCCAAATTCGATGTCGCCATAGCGATAATAAAAGAATCGTTAAATTTAGCCGGACGAAAAAAACGTGGCAAAAAATAAACTGCAACAATATATCCTTCAGCAGAGAGATCTCGGATTCAGCGAGTTGTATTTCCCCGTGGAAACAAGAGTTCAAAATGAAAAAACGGTTAAACGTCTCGGTATTAATAAATTCGATAATTCCGAATCGTTGATACAGCTCGAGAAGACGATTGATTCGTGTCAGAAATGCCCGCTTGGTAAAACGCGCACCAAATTTGTTTTCGGTGTGGGTAATCCCGAAGCCGATATTCTATTCATTGGTGAAGCCCCGGGAAGGGATGAGGATCAGAGAGGCGAGCCGTTTGTGGGGCGGGCCGGAAAGCAGCTTGACAAACTCCTGGCCGAAGTAGGATTGAATCGACAGGATGTTTATATTGCCAATATCCTGAAATGCCGTCCGCCCAATAACAGAGATCCGGAATCGACCGAAGCCGAGAAATGCGAGCCGTATCTCCTAAAGCAGATTGAATTGATTAACCCGAAAGTGATCTGCTGTCTGGGACGAATAGCGGCTCAAAGGCTGTTGAATATCACCGCCCCCCTGGGAGCCATGAGACAAGGTCAGTACGAATTTCACGGGGTAAAGTTATTCGTTACTTATCACCCGGCGGCTCTTTTGCGGACAAACGCTTATACGCAACCGACGATCGATGACCTCAAGCGGGTTATTGCCGCGTTGAAATCTTAAGAACAGGAAAAATCGATGGCATCACGTAGAGAGAAAACACCTCCTCAATCTATCGAGGCCGAACAGGCGGTACTGGGGGCTGTTCTTCAACATACCGAGGCTTTGCATAGAGGAGTGGAGATGCTTCGGGAGGATGATTTCTATCATCCGAAACATCGCAAAATTTTTACGTCCGTCAGAAGATTGTATGAATCGTCCAACGCGGTCGATCTTATAACGGTCCCCCAGGAGCTATCAAACCGGGGGCAGTTGGAGGAGATCGGGGGACGTAAATACCTTCTCGATCTGGTCGATTCGGTGGTGACTATCGCCAATCTCGACGATTACATTGGAATTGTCAAAGAAGCCGCGGTTAAAAATCAGCTTATCGAGGATTGCGGCGATATAGTCCAGCGATGCTACGATCCTGTTATCCCCGCCGACGAGGTTCTGGATTATTCGGAGACCAAGATTTTCGCCATCAAAGAACATTCCTTAAAAGGGGATTTCGTATCCTTAAAAGATATTCTGCCGCAGACATTCGAGCAGATAGAGGAATATTCCAAGCGAGAAGGCCATGTTACCGGAGTACCCACCGGTTTCCCCGAACTCGATTCCCTAACATCGGGATTCCAGGATTCGGATCTGGTTATCGTCGCAGGACGACCGTCGATGGGCAAAACTGCATTCGCGTTGAATGTAGCCGAGCATGTGGCCGTAACCAAGGGGCTGCCTACATGCGTATTTTCCCTGGAGATGTCCAAAGAGCAGTTGAGTCAACGTCTGCTATGCAGCCGCGCGCGGATATCATCGCACCACCTGAGAACCGGCCGAATAGCGGATCATCAATGGACCAACCTCTCCATTGCGGTGGGGCCTCTTTCCGAGGCGCCTATGTATCTAGATGACTCGCCGTCGTTATCGATTATGGAAATCAGGGCCAAGGCCCGACGGATGAAACTTAAATCGGATATCGGGCTTGTTATTGTCGACTACCTTCAGCTCGTTCGAGGAGGGCAGGGCGCATCCGAAAGCAGGCAGCAGGAGATATCGTATATTTCGCGGTCGTTGAAAGCGTTGGCCAGAGAATTAAAGGTGCCTGTAATAGCCCTTTCCCAGCTTTCAAGGCAGGTGGAGCAGCGTGGCCCCAACGCTCGTCCTCAGCTTTCCGATCTTCGCGAGTCGGGGGCTATCGAACAGGACGCCGATTTAGTCTTATTTATTCACAGACCGTTAGACGACGAGGGGCATCTCGGGAAGGTAGCTGATATAATAATAGGTAAACAGCGAAACGGTCCCACCGGAACCGTCCAGCTGTCATTTGTAAAAGATTTCGCTCGATTCGAGCTCTTAGATATTCATCACGGTTCTCCGTATCAGGGCGAACCGGCCGGATGATCCTTGCCATAAGCTTCATACTATCCTATATTTGTCGATCAATATATATGTAAAGGACGGGGGATTTTTTTGACAATATTCGCGAAATTAACCGGGAAAGGTATAAGATTTATAAGCCAGTTGGGCGAGCTTTCGATTCTCATCTGGAGAATGATTAAATCTATCCCGCTAATTGTCAAAAACCCGCATCTGACATCGGAACAGATGATGCTCATGGGGGTCAATTCCCTTCCGCTGGTAATCTTTACATCTGTGTTTACCGGGGCGGTATCGGCGGTTCAGGCCGCTTATCAATTTCAAAATTTCGTTCCGATGCGCTACCTTGGCACCGCCGTGGGCAAAGCGGTAATTATCGAATTGGGGCCGGTGCTCACCGCACTGGTTGTGGCAGGACGTGTGGGAGCCTCAATAGCCGCCGAGCTGGGTACCATGAAGGTCACCGAGCAGATCGACGCTCTGGAGACTATGGCCCTTGATCCGGTCAGATATCTTGTAGTACCCCGTTTCATGGCCGGGATCATAATGCTTCCGGTGCTTACGATAATCGCCGATCTTGTGGCCATCCTGGGCGGATTAGTTGTGGCCGTCAATTTTCTCAATTTATCATCATATACTTTTTTAAACGGAGTAAGACTCTTTTTTGATCTTCAGGATCTTTTTGCCGGTCTGATAAAATCGGTATCGTTCGGAGGAATTATAGCCATAATAGGATGTTTCCAGGGGTTCAGGACCACAGGCGGTGCGGAGGGGGTCGGTTTTTCGACCACCAGGGCTGTCGTGTTATCATCGATTTTGATATTACTAACAGACTACGCTATCGCCACCATAATCTTCGGATAATGTAAATGATGTTGGATGTTTTATGATAGAAATTCTCGACCTCCACAAGTCCTTCGGCGAGAAAAAAGTTCTCGATGGTGTTAACCTGACCATCAATAAGGGCGAAACTCTGACCATAATCGGACGTTCCGGAGAGGGGAAATCGGTACTGCTTAAGCATATAATCGGGTTGTTAAGGCCGGATTCCGGACGTGTCGTTATCGATGATCAGGATATATCGCGTTTCGGACGGTCGGCCATGGTCGATCTTCGCATGCGTTTCGGAATGCTCTTTCAAGGCGCGGCACTGTTTGATTCGATGACAGTCGATGAAAATGTCGGCCTTGGCTTGAGGGAGCATAACGTCTTTGAGGAAGGGAAGATAAGACGGATCATAACCCAAAAACTGGGGCAGGTAGGCCTTTCCGGGATCGAACAGATCAAACCGGCCGAGCTTTCCGGAGGGATGAAAAAACGGGTGGGCCTGGCCAGGGCTATCGCCATGGAACCCGAATTTGTGTTATATGACGAGCCGACGACCGGGCTTGATCCTATCATGGCCGACGCGATCAACGAGCTAATTATCCACTTGAAAAACACGCTTAGCATCACGTCCATCGCCGTCACTCACGATATGGTTTCGGCTTACAAGATCTCCGATCGGATCGCCATGCTTTACAAAGGCAGGATTATTCAGACCGGGACCCCCGAACAGATAAGGAATTCCGATTCGGAGATCGTTCAGCAATTCATAAACGGCCGTGCGGTCGGCCCCATCACAAATGATAAATCTTGAGAAATTTTGTTAAGTAAACCCCGTATCAAGTCGATTAAAAAATTGGTTGTGTTTTATTTTCCTTTAACTTATTTTCCCGGGATGGTTAAACGTGGAAACGGTCTTAGACGCTCGCGACAGTGGGAAAGTAGATAGTATGTCGTTTTTCGGTTTTCTCACCAATGACATCGGTATCGACCTGGGCACGGCTAATACTCTTGTATATGTTAAAGGTCACGGAATTGTCCTTAATGAGCCATCCGTGGTGGCGGTTGAAAAACGAACCGGCAAGGTTCTGGCTATCGGTATCGCGGCCAAGGAGATGCTCGGTCGTACGCCCTATGAAATTACCGCGATTCGTCCCCTAAAAGACGGCGTTATCGCCGATTTCGAGATTACCGAAAAGATGCTCGCCGATTTTATCAGGCGAGTGGTGAAACATAGATACCTTATGAAACCTCGTATCGTTATTTCCGTTCCGTCGGGTATTACCGAGGTCGAGAAAAGGGCTGTCAGAGACTCCGCCGAAAACGCCGGCGCCAGGGAAGTCTATCTTTTGCCGGAACCGATGGCGGCCGCAATCGGGGTGGGATTACCTGTTGACCAACCCTCGGGCTCAATGATAATCGATATTGGCGGGGGAACGTCGGAAATCGCCGTAATAGCCTTAAACGGTATTGTCAACAACACCTCCATTAGAATTGCTGGCGACGAGCTTGACGATTCAATTGTCAGTTATTTGAAGAAAAACTACAGCCTCCTGATCGGCGAGAGGACCGCCGAAGAGATCAAGTGGAGAATCGGTTCGGCCTATCCGCTCGAGCAGGAGGAATCGATGGAGATCAAGGGGCGCGATCTGACCGCAGGCGTGCCAAAAACCTTGAAAATCTCCTCGGCCCAGATCCGGGAGGCCATTTCCGAGCCGATTTCGACCATAATCGAAGCTGTCCGACAAGCTCTGGAGCAAACCCCGCCCGAACTAGCCTCCGATATTCTTGACCGAGGCATCATTATGACCGGTGGCGGCGCGCTTATCCGAGGACTGGATAAAAGGTTACGGCAGGAAACCAATCTGCCGGTAATAGTCGCCGACGATCCATTGACTTGCGTGGTACGCGGGACCGGTAAATGCTTAGAAAATATCAATCAATACTCCAAAGTTCTCACTAAATCGCGTCGCGGTTAAGCAAATTTTCTATATAATTTTCGTTTAATCTTTCCGCCCGTTTCGGGGTCTGATATATTGGAAGAGATGAAAAGCGATAACCTCAAGGGGAAAATCGATGATGATCTTTTTAAAGAAGCGATCGTCAACTACAAAGAAAGGATTTTTCTTGTGATTCTGAAATATGTCAGAAATAGGGACGACGCGAAAGATCTTACACAGGAGGCTTTCTTGCGGGCTTACCGTTCCAGGAACTCTTTTAGGGGTGAATCGTCTCTTTATACCTGGATATTCAGAATCGCGGTAAATCTGGCCCTTAATTTTAAAGAGAGAAGCCGGGTCTCCGATCACTCCTCTCTTGACGATTCCCCGCCGCTTTATTCCGATTCCGATCCGCTCGAGACGGTCAAATCAAGAGAGCTTTCCAGCTCTATCGATCGGGCGGTAAAGCTATTACCGGAACGTCAACGGATGACATTTGTATTACGGTATTACGAGGAGATGCCTTTCGCTCGGGTCGCCGAAAATCTGGGAATTACCGAAGGCGCGGCCAAAGCCAATTATCATCAGGCTTTAAAGAAGTTAAAGGGAAGCCTACAGCCGTTTATGGAGAGAGAACTATGAATTGCGATAAGATCAAACAAGCGATAGAACTGGCGCTGATCGGCGGTCGGTTCGAACTCGATCCCGAGGTATTATCGCATCTTGAAAGCTGTGAGATCTGCGCGGCTTATTACGCGGAATTATCTCAGCTCAGAGAATCGTTAAATAAGCAGGTAATTGAGGTTATGTCCGGCGAACTCGACGATATCACTTTCGAGAACATTATTCCGCAAAAGCGGCAGTCGAAAATTGAAAACGGGCGAGTCAAATTCGTTCTTTCGGGATTTAGAAAATGGGCCTGGGCTCCAGCGGCGGCGTTCGTTATCGTTCTATTGTTGAATTTTGGCCCGAGATATGGAATTGTCACCGAAGAATATACGTCGTTAACCACTCAAGATTCTTATGACTGGAGCTGGGGCGAGCTAGTGAGTATGGCTGGAGACAGCGGCTTATGGTCGAGTGTGGTCGAGACCTTCATCGAGAACGAGACGGAGTTCGATATGGTGGCTGACGAGATCCCGCTAGATTTAGAGGACGCTCTTGAAAGTCTTACGGACGAGGAATTGAATATGTTATACGAAAGAATTGATAAATTGAATGGGAGCGTGTCATGAAGATATTTAGATTTCTTATCATATTGTTAATGTTCTCCCCGGTTTTTGCTCAACCGGGGCCGGGTATGGGTCGCGGTAGTGAGGACGGCCCTATGCGGCAGAGGATACGAGAAAAGGTAAAGATGGTGAAGATATGGCGGCTTACCGAAGCTGTTGGATTAACTCCCGAACAGTCGGAAAAATTCTTCCCCGTTTATAATCAACATCAAAAGCGGATGGAGGATTTCGAAAAGGCAAAGCGCGAGATACTCGACCGCATAAAACGTCTTTCCGACGATCCCAACTCCAGCGACGATGAAATCAGCGCGGCTGTTGAAGAGTTCAAGGCGCATCATCGTAAATTGGGTGAATTACGCGAATCGTTTTTAGGCGATATATCCGGAATACTCTCGGTACGGCAGCGAGGTAAACTGGTCGTATTCGAGGAAGAATTCAGAAGGGGTATACAGAGGATAATCGGGGATATCCGTCGGGAGTTCAGGGGCGGGCCTGGAAATAGAAAAAGATATTGAAGGGAGGTTTATGATGTTTAAGTCAATTCTAACGGTATTCGCGTCGATTTTAGTTCTCTCCGCGGTTGCGAGCGCTCAACCACGCGGGGGTATGATGATGGCCGCCGACGAACTTGAGCTAACCGATCAGCAGATCGAAAGGCTTGAGGATCTCAGGTATCAGCATCAAAAAGAGATGATAGGCAGGCAGGCGGCCGTTAAGGAAGCTAAACTCGAGCTTAGAGAACTGATGCGTAAAACGGATGTCAGCGAGAAGGGGGCTCTGGCAAAACAGGAGAGAGTTCTGAAGGCGAAGGCCGAAGTTGCTCGGGCGAAATTGAAACATAAGCTTGCCGCGCGGAAACTGCTTACCGAAGAGCAGTTCGAGAAATGGAAGAAGATGAAGCGCGGTAAAGGACATCGTCGCGGATCGGGGATGAAAGGCGGTTGCGATGGCCCAGGTCCCGGAATGGGAGGTCACCCCGGTATGCGTGGAGGGCACGGCAAGGGAATGGAGCAAGGGCACGGAAAGGGTCATTCGGAATAGCTCTACCTTGGAATAGATTTAAAAAGCCCCGGTAAATCCGGGGTTTTTTTATTGGGGTAAGAGTATTAAAGCATGTTTATCAATCGCATTATAATACTATTCGAAAAAAATGCCCTCCCCGACATAGAGCCGGGAAGAGCATATTAATCGTTCGATTTCCTTACTGGGTATTAACGATTTTCGCTTTTGTTTGCAGTACAGGCACAACCAGGGGTTGATCGCCGCCGCGTCTGGGTGAGCCGCCTTCCGGAGGACACAGTTCGCAAGGAACCAGTTCCGGAGTTCCGGTTTTCAGTTTGGAGAATCCAGCGATAACGTCCGCGACGTTGAATGCGCAGCTATTATTGACATCCATAGCGACAGCCCAGAAGTTACCGTCACCCGCACAGTCGCAAAACAGATCTGCGTCAGGAGTTCCGGTTTTCAGCTTGGAGAATGCCGCGATAATGTCAGCCACGTTGAACGCGAGACTGCCGTTGTAGTCGCCGATTACATAGATACCGCAAACCGAGCCCTCCGCGAAGCCTGCCCAGTAACCGGCCTGGATCGTGTAGCTTTCTGATGAAGCCTGCCCCGCAACGGCCTGACCAATAGTCCCATCGGCTTGATAATTCCCTGATTCCGCATGTCCACCGCCGGAGGCGATGACAGACCAGTCAATCTGGTAAGATTGGGCTGAAACGGCAGACGCAGCCATAAGAGTGATGATCAGTATCTTTAGGATTTTCATATATACCCCCCTTTACCTTCTCTCGGCTTCAAGCTCAGCGATACGGGCTTCCAATTGTTCGACTTTGTCCAATAAAGCCTGGATTCCTGCCAGCGCTACACCGGAGGGATCAATCGTTGAGATGGTCTTATCGTCGTCGCCGAGGCCGAATGTACTGTAAAAATCCTGTGCTGTGGGGCCGATGTGCTTTATGTTATCGCTTTGCGATTTGAAATTCCACTTGTTGAGAGAAAGCGATGATATCTTCCGTAATATTTCCTTGCCGTCGACTGCGGTTAAATTCTCTTTTAGATTTCTATCCGAATAGGTTGCCCATGCCGAAGCGCCGGGGTGGATGGTTACGCCGGAGAGAAGATCGAGATTGGAGTAAATCCAGGTGCCGCCTGACCCCAGCATCATTATCTGGTTATCAGCGGTCGATTCAAGCTCATCTATTGCCGCGTCCGCCCAGACGAAGGCGCCGTTGTGTAAAGCCCTCGCACCGCTTCCCATAGCTATCGAGTAATCGCCTAATATTAGGTTATTACAGCCGCCGGGAATAACAGAACAACTGGTGCTGGCCGAATTGTTCCATCCTCCTCCGACTGTGCTATAAGTGCCAGAGGCGGTGTTCTCCTGCCCACCGGCAACCGTAGCAACGCTTCCACTGGCAGTATTATGCCAGCCTCCCCCTACCGTAGCTGATTCTCCGTTGGCAAGACCGGCATATCCGCCGGATACTGTGCCTTGCAAAGCGCTGGCCGTATTAAAGGATCCACCGCCGACTGTGCTCTCTTGCCCGCTGGCGCCGTTTGCGCGGCCGCCGCCGACGCTGGAATAATCGCCAGGCGCCCAATTAGAATCGGGAGAATTATACCCGCCGCCTCCGGCCACGACGGAAAATTCCCCGCGAGCTCTGTTCCATCTGCCACCACCGACCGTCGCGGCATAGCTGGTGGCCT
>JAZGHS010000040.1:0-7073 GCA_036481315.1 Candidatus Zixiibacteriota bacterium
TCCAAACCTGAGCGTGGCGAGAAGGTCTGGGAGTTGATGGGCAGGCACGGTATCACCATAAAGAAGATCGGGGTAACGGGGGGGAAGAGTTTGAAGATCAACAGTTTGATCGATCTCCCGGTGGCCAAACTTCGCGATATCTACGAAGGCGCGATTCCGAAATACATGGAGCGTATAAGCCGGGAATAGGTATTACCCTGAAAATAAAGGGAGAAAAGATAACGGTATCCTCCGAATTTACAGGCTTCCCGAGGGAATGTCCCGAGTTCTTCGCCGAATTGGCAAAAAACAACAGCAAAAACTGGTTCGAGGCGCATAGAGACGATTACGAGGAATATGTGATGAACCCGGCGAGGTCATTCGTGGTTACGTTGGGCGAAAGACTTCGTAAGATCGCTCCCGGTATCAACGCCGATCCCAGGGTGAACAAATCGCTTTTTAAAATCCATCGCGACACCCGTTTCAGTAAAGAGAAAACTCCATTTAAGACAAACCTGGGAATTTTATTTTGGGAAGGGGATCTACCCCGCATGGAGAGTTCCGGATTTTACTTTCATGTCGAGGGGAAAAAAATGATGCTGGCTACCGGCATTTACATGTTTCAGAAAGCGCATCTGGAAGCGTACAGAAAATCGGTTGCGGATAAAAAACTCGGAGCTTCGTTGGAGAAAGTGTTAAAAAATACCACCCGGGATAAAAAAATCGAGATCGGGGGGAAGCATTACAAGCGAGTTCCCCGTGGATTCGATCCCGATTATAAACACGCGCGGTACCTTCTGCATAACCGTCTTTACGTGTATAGAAATTCGCCCATACCCAAAGAGTTTTACACTCCGAAACTGGTAGATTATAGCCTTGAGCAGTTCAGGAAAATGGCACCGTTGCACAGGTGGCTTGTGGATATGACAGAGAGGATGTAGTAAGGTATTTATATGGACGAGGTCATCTCGCCCGTTTTATTTATCGGTTTTTCCCATCCCCAGGCCACGTTAAACCCGACGGATAACGAAACCTCGCATATCTACCGGCGGTAACGATCTATGTGCCCGAATAAGCTCGACACCATATATACAAATAGCCCTCCTTGTCGATTTACCTTGACAGATTATACTGCATCAATTAATTATTTAAAGCTGTAGACAAAATCGGCAAATTCATTGAAAACTGAGGTTCTTATGCGTAAGACATTAACTCTGATCGCGATATTTGCTTTAATGGTAGCCGTTGCCAGGGGACAGGTCGTCTTCGAAGACATGGCCGATGAATTGAATATAAACGATCTGGATAACGGCCGGACCGCGGCTGTTGTCGATCTCGATAACGATTTCGTAAACGAAATTATCTTAATCAATCTGCATCAGGATAATCGAATCTATACCTGGCAGGATAGCGTATATATTGAGATGAGCGACTATTATGATATTAATTACTGCCTCCTGGCAAATAATATAACCGTGGCCGACGTTAATTTGGATAATAGGCCCGATCTTTATATCAACGACGCTCCCGATCAACACCAGGCCAGGATGTATGTGAACGATATGCCAGGGCCGTTTTTGGATCGAACCCAATTATACGGACTGGGATATACCCAATCGGCGGGTAGCGCCTTTTTCCAGATGACCCCGAATTCGGGGCTCTGCCTTCTCACCGGTAACAGGCTAATGAATATGCAATATGGTACTTTTATCGAAATCACTCAGGGTTCGGGCCTGGAGGGTTTGACCAACGTATTCTGCCCGGTTTTTCTTGATATCGATGGTGATTATGACGACGACCTGTTTATCGCTGGCGATCATGAGATGAATTACGGATCGCTTTTCCTAAATAACGGGGACGGTACTTTTTCCGATATTTCCACCAATACCGATGAATCGGGTTTCGGGTACGGGCAACAGGTGTCTTTTGGCGATATAGATAACGACGGCGATTTCGACCTGTATGTAACATCTGGATTCGGCACTAACAAATTATGGCAAAATGACGGTACCGGTTATTTTACGAATATCACCGACATCTCTAATACTGGCTACGGCGGCTACAGCCGAAGTTCGAGCTTTGGTGATTTCGATAACGACGGCGATGTCGATCTCTATGTCAATCGTACCGACGATTACAAGGTTCTGTTTATCAACGATGGCAACGGCATTTTCACCGATTACAGCGAAGAGGCCGGAATCAACGATTACGGTACTGGCATGGGATGCGCCGTGGGAGATCTCAATGGCGACGGCGGTCTGGATATCGTTTCCATGAATGCTAATAGTCAGGGAAACCAAATATATATCAATCAGAGCGCCGAAGAAACATTTCTGAAAGTGAAGGTAATCGGGCGCGGATCGAATACCCTGGCCCTGGGAGCTATCCTCGAGCTCTATGCCGATAGCGATCCTCAACTCGAGGAGGAATTTATCGGCAAAAGGGAAATCTCCAGCCATCCCGTAGTGGGAGGTGTCAATGACCTTGTGGCTCATTTCGGGACCGGTGATCATTCAAATCTTCGCCTCGTCATCCATTTCCAATCCGGAGCGGTTACGGATACCATGGGTTTACAAACGAGCACCACGGTTATTATTTACGAGCCTGAGATGGTGGCAGTTGACGACCCGGAAATATCCTTACCCGTTAACAATATGATTCTCCGGTCATACCCGAATCCGTTCAACAATTCCACAAGAATCACGATTCACGGAGGCGAATCGGATCTTTATGATCTGGCGATATTCGATCTACTCGGAAGAAGGATCAGATCTGTTTCCATTGAAAATCGCGATAGCGAATTGACGTCATTTACATGGGACGGGCAAAACGATTCCGGTCAACCTGTACCAAGCGGTGTCTATTTTGTGCGGGGGCGGTCGGGGACATTATCTGCCGAGAATAAGATATCGCTATTGCGGTGACCATCAACCAGACAATACTCAAAACAATGAAAATCCCTGTTGGGGCAAGGTCTTCACACCTTTTTTAAGAGAGTCAAATTTCTCAGTGACTCGCTCCCACCGCAACATTCATCTTTTAACTTGACCCCTCGCATATAAACAGCCATATTCTAAGTCGTTATGATTAAAGCCATTCTGCTCAGCATGCGACCCACCCACTGGGTCAAAAACCTGATTATATTCGCCGCTTTGGTTTTCGCCCAGGTTTACATGATCCCCGGCAAGATCGGGCAGGCCTTTCTGGCATTCATGGCATTTAATTTCGCGACATCGTCAGTCTACCTTATCAACGATATTTTCGACCGGGAAAACGACAAAAAACATCCCGTAAAATGCCAACGTCCTATAGCGTCGGGGAAGCTTCCGATATCGGTGGCGTCGGTAACAGCTCTAGTCCTTATCGCCGTATCGATCGGTATTTCGGCCTCGGTAAATCTTCTTACGCTGATTACCCTGGCCGTTTATATCCTATTGAATTTCGCCTATTCGACCGCCCTCAAGCATGTGGTCATTATCGATGTTATGACAATTGCCGCCGGTTTCGTAATTCGGGCGGTGGCCGGTGGTTTCGCTATCGATGTTCCCATATCGGCCTGGCTTCTGGTTTGCACCACTCTGCTGGCGTTGTTTCTTGGGTTCGGCAAACGCCGTCACGAACTAACTCTTCTTTCAGTCAGCGCTACCGAGCACCGACGATCGCTTGAACATTATTCCACACCGTTTCTGGATCAAATGATATCGGTGGTTACGGCTTCTACAGTGATCGCCTACGCCTTCTACACCTTATCGCCGGAAGTCGTAGGACATTTCGGCACCGGATGGCTTTCCCTTACCATCCCTTTCGTGCTTTATGGTATTTTCAGATACCTGTACCTTATTTTCCACAAGGAAATGGGGGGAAGCCCGACAAAACTACTTTTAACCGATCCTCCGCTGATGTTGTGCGTATTACTATGGTTAGTAACAGTCCTGTTGGTAATTAATTTAGGATAGGATAAAAAAATGAGCAAATCCAAAGTCGCCGTCCTTAAAACGTCGCCCAAGACGGTACTTGATGATTACAAAAGATTGGCGGAACTGGCCGGGATCGCTGATTCCCTCCCGGCAGATAAAACGACCATTCTAAAAGATAATATCTCCTGGCATCTTCCCTTCCCAGGGGCCAATACCGCGCCCTGGCAACTCGAGGGGACGATTCAGGCATTGAAAGCGGCCGGGATCAACGACCTCGCGGCGGTACATAACGATACCGTGGTCACCGACCCTTATGTGGGCGGGAGGCTATTAAAGCTCAAACCTATTTACGAAAAATACGAAATTCCCGAACGATATAACAACGATCCGGACGATTTAAAATGGATTGAATACGCCCCTAAAGCCAAAATGCTGGTATTGGATAGGATTTTTCATAATGGGATTAAGATCCCGGAGTTTTTCATCGGAAAAAATATAGTTCATCTTCCGACGGTGAAAACCCATATCTACACGACTACCACCGGAGCGATGAAAAACGCGTTCGGCGGGCTCTTGAATACCAAAAGACATTACACTCACTCGGTTATCCATAAAACGCTGGTAGATCTGTTGAATATCCAGAAAGAGATTCATCCGGGGATATTCGCTATGATGGACGGTACCACGGCCGGTTCGGGGCCGGGACCACGGACCATGACCCCGCATGTTAAAAATTACATTCTGGCATCATCGGACCAGGTGGCTATCGACGCGATAGCCGCGAAAATGATGGGATTCGATCCGATGAGTATCGAAGTTATCAGGCTGGGACACGAGCATGGACTCGGATACGGACGTATAGAGGAGATCGATGTTGTCGGCGAGGATATTTCGGAAATCAATTTCAATTTCAAGGTCGGCGATAATATGGCCTCAAAGGTGGGCGATCTATTCTGGTTCTCGCCGTTGAGAATATTACAGAAGCTAATGTTCCATACGCCGATCGTATATTTATTCGTTTTCGGCTCGGCTTTTTACCATGACAAGCTCTGGTATCCATTTAAGGGGAAAAAGATTTTCAATAACTGGCTTGAATCTACCGAGTGGGGCGCTCTTTTTAAAAAATATTAACTCGCGTTAGCAAAAGAAGGAGTTTGATTGACTCTCATAATTCTAATGATATTTGTCATCGTTTTGAATGTCTGCGGTCATGTTTTTCTTAAAGTCGGAATGAACCAGGTCGGCGAGATCGGCGGGCGGTCTATCGGCGAATTCGCCATATCCTCGATCGCCAATAAATTTGTCATACTGGGGCTTGCCGGCTATGTATCATCTGTCGGCGGGTATATAGCGGTTCTATCCAAAACACATCTTTCGGTAGCATATCCGATTTTAATGAGCACCGGATATGCTCTGGTTGTCTTAGCATCCTTTTTATTCTTAAAAGAGCCGTTCGGAACCATCAAATGGGTCGGGCTGGTTTTAATCATGCTCGGTGTATTACTGATAGGTATTAAAAACTAAATTTCTTCACTCTCACTTTTCTCGCATAAAAAAATATGAAACCAGGTAATGAATTTTACGTAATCATATATAGAACACAGTAATTAAAAAAGAGGGCAAAAACTCGCCGGAGATTATGGTTGGCCGCCTAATGGATCCGACGATTGCCGCTCCTTCGCAGGATAGCTTTTGATTGCCCTCTCTGTTATGAAGGGTAAACATAAATGAAGTTATTGTCAACAACAAAATCATCGAATAAGGAGGTCATGATGAGAACCACGGTTTTTACACTGGTAGCCGCAATATTAATCTTTTCGGTCTCGGCGACTGCGGGCAACGTTTTAAAAACTCCTATATCTGAGATATTGGAGCATTCTAACGCGCTTAACTTGACCGAATCCCAGATCAAAAAGCTATCGATCATCGAGGATTCGGCATTGCAGAAAATGTCGGATTCTAAATTGCACGCCGACATCAGGCTGGCGGAGATCGAAAAATTCACATCCAACTGGACCAACCTAAACGGCACGGCAGTTAGAGGACTGCTAAAAGAATATTACGGTTTCCTCTCGGATTACAAGAAGGCGGAGCTCAACTCCATCATCCAGGCTCGAGCGATACTCGAATATGGACAGCTTACGAAATATCAACAACTGGTTTCAATCGAGTCGCTTATTCTGGAAATGGAAAACCAGCTCGCGCTCAGGTAAAGCTATCGGGGCGAACGCACGCAAACATTCCCGATGTTAAAGAGATTCGGTCTCTATTCACTTCCCTCCTGAATAGAGACCGTTCTCATTTTATGAATTAATTTTTACTCTAAAGGAGTTCTGTTTTCCATCGCGCGGGCAAGGGTTGTTTTATCGGCGAATTCGAGCGATCCGCCCGCCGGAAGACCCCTGGCTATCCTACTGATCTTCACATCGACATTTTTTAATATCGAGCTAATGTAAGCTGCGGTGGCCTCGCCCTCGGTGGATGGATTGGTGGCCAGAATGATTTCCCTGACACCCTCTTCAACTCTTCGTTTCAATAGTTCGATATTCAGGTTTTCAGGCCCGATGCCGTCGAGAGGCGATAACGCCCCGCCTAAAACATGGTAGCCGCCTCTGAAACCGCCGGCCGATTCTATCGCTGAAACATCAGACGGCTCCTCTACCACGCATATTACAGATTGGTCCCTGGTATTATCGGCGCAGATATCGCATTGATCGCCTTCTGTGAGATTGCCGCAGAGAGCGCAGGGTTTGAGATTTCTGCGGGCGTCGACTATCCTTTTCGCTATCTCTTCGGAATCATCCAGCGGTCTTTTCAGGAGGTGAAACGCGAGCCTGGCCGCGCTTTTTTTCCCGATACCGGGTAGCGACGATAACGCTTCTATGAGATTATCGAGAGATTTTGCCATGTAAGTTAAAAAGGTAATCCCGGGATTTTCATGCCCCCGGTTAAACCGGAAAGTCCTTCCATTTGCATCTCCGAAGCTTTTTCCTTGGCCTGATTCACCGCGGCTAAGATCAGTTCCTCGAGCATCTCGATATCGTCGGGATTGACAACCTCGGGATCTATCTTGATCTCCAGAATCTCCTGTTTGCCGTTAGCGACCACCTTGACCATACCACCCCCCGCGGTAGCCTCGATTGTCTTGTCGGCAAGCTCTTCCTGCATCTGTTCCAT
>JAZGHS010000041.1:0-11710 GCA_036481315.1 Candidatus Zixiibacteriota bacterium
GCGGGGATATTGACCATAGGCGATCTGGCAAAATCATCGGAGGCGATGCTTAAGAAGATGTTCGGGATAATGGGTCCGGCGTTGATTATGATGGCTAAAGGAGAGGGCGACGACGATGTTCGTGCCAGCCATGTAGAGCATGATGCCAAATCGATGGGTCATGAGCATACATTTTTCAAAGATACAGACAATCGCGATGAGGTGCTCGGGTTGCTCCTCTATCTTTCGGATAGAACGTCGCGGCGGTTGCGGCAATCCGGTTGCGAGGCCCGGACGGTTACCCTGAAAGTCAGGAAATCGGATTTCAAGCTGGTTACCAGGGCGCATACATTGAGCGCATATTTTCGGAGCGAGAAAGTGATTTATCGTACTGCCAAGGAGCTATTGATAAAAAATAGATTTATTGAGAACCCAATCAGGTTAATAGGTGTAAATGTTTGCAACTTAAGAGAGAGTATAGATATTGAAGAGCCCGATCTATTCGGAAATACCTTTCGGAAAAGAGATGACCGTTTGGATAAACTGATTGACGGATTGCGGGACAGGCACGGTGAAGAATCGATCTTTTTCGCAGGTTCTCACCTATTATGACCCGATTCTCCTTGACTTATTTTGCCCTCTTTTTTTTATTGTAGCGGCTGACGATATTTATTTGATGAAGGTGGATTAAGATGGGTAGAGAAAACGTGTTAGAGAGAGCAGATTCGTTTATAAACCGCTGGAAATTTTCTAGCGGAGCAAAAGAGCTTCACAGTTCGATAATCAGGGAGATTCTCAAGGACTCGTCCAAACCGGGAGTGATTAATTTCGCCGGCGGACTTCCCGCGCCCGAGCTATTTCCAATTGATAAAATTACAGAAGCCTGTACCCGGGTGCTCAATAATCACGGCCCTGATTCTCTTCAGTATTCGTTGACGACCGGTGTTCCCCTTTTAAAGCAATTTCTGGCCGATAGGATTTCCGCGGGCGGGGCGGGATATTCATCAGAATCCATTCAAATAACCGCCGGAGCTCAACAGGGTCTCGATATAATCGGCAGGGTTTTCTTGGAGCCCGGTTCGGTGGTCCTGACCGAGGAGCCAACTTATCTGGGAGCGATCCAGGCGTTTTCGTTCTATAAAGCGAAATTCGTTTCCGTGGCTACGGATAGCGACGGTATGCTTCCCGACGATCTGGAGAGGAAGATCTCCGAAAACGATCCGACTTTGATTTATCTCGTGCCTAATTTCCAGAATCCGTCGGGGATAACCATGTCTTATGAACGGCGCAAGGCTGTAATCGAGCTTGCCAAAAAATACGATATTCCCATAATCGACGATAATCCTTACGGAGAACTTCGTTATATGGGCGAGCATGTGCCGTCGTTGAAGGCCATGAGTCGGGAGCATGTAATCCAACTCGGAACCTTTTCCAAGATTATATCTCCGGGGCTTAGAATCGGCTGGATAGCCGCCGAGCCCGAGGTAATTAGCCTCTGCGAAAGATTGAAACAGGCTACCGATCTGCACACAAATACATTTACTCAGTATGTCATCTATGAATTCGCCAAAGATGGCGGTCTAGAGGAGCATATAGAGACTATGAAAAGCGCCTACAGAATTCGTCGCGATGTAATGATGAACGCGTTGCGCACGTATTTTAACAACGGAGTCACCTGGACCGAGCCCGAGGGAGGATTATTCCTCTGGGTTAAACTTCCCGCGGGGATATCCGGATCGGGATTGCTTCCGGAGGCTCTTAACGCCGGCGTGGCGTATGTTCCTGGTAAATATTTTTACAGCGCGGTACCGGACGACGCGACGTTACGGCTGAACTTCTGTAACGCCTCCGAGGATAACATCATAGAGGGAGTAAAGCGTTTAGCGGGGGTTATCAAGGCGGTGTTATAGCCGGAATCAACAAAGAATGGAAATACCTTTTATAAAAATCGACAACGCTGGAAACGACTATATTTATGTGCGTAAAGAGTCCGTTTCGCGTTTAAGAAAAGGTTTGAACATGCTCGCCCGTCGGATTTCGGATCGAAACAAAGGTGTAGGCTCCGACGGTTTAATAGTGGTTGATATTATGGATTCCTCATCGGCTGGTATCAGGGTTTTTAATCGCGATGGTTCCGAAGCAAAACTTTGCGGTAACGGGTTGAGAGGTACGATTCTATTTATAAGAAAAACAACGAAGGGCAGGAAGCGACATTATAAAATTACGACCGGGTGGGGCGAGTACGATCTTGATTTAATAAAGTCGGGAAGTGATAATATTGAATCAGGGGTGTTTCTGGGGCAACCGTCGTTTGCCGCCGATGATATCGGATATCTTGGAGATGAAAAAAACTGTATGGGTATCTCATTGACATCGGGGGGAAGAAAACGGACTTTGTATTGCATTGCCATGCCCAATCCCCATGCCGTAATATTCGTTGACAATTTAGATTTTAGCTGGCAAAAAGAGGGTATGGAGATCGAAAAAAAACCGGTTTTCAAAGACGGTATCAATGTAATGTTCGCTCGGGTGGATTCCGGGAGAAAGGTAACCGTTATGCCCTGGGAGAGAGGCTCCGGCGCGACCCTGGCTTGTGGCTCGGGTGCGGCGGCGGTGACTGTCGTATCGCGGATGCTGGGATTAACAAATAAAAAAATTGTTGTGGCTATGTCCGGGGGAAACATTAAGACCCGCTGGGAAATGGGAGATGGGATTTATCAAACCGGTCCGAGCCGGATAGCGTTTACAGGGTTATTTCAAATTTGAAAAAGTACAAAAACCATATAGCCGCGAGTATCGCCGAGAAGATCGATCTTGAACCTTTCGAGATCGAAATGTTGATAGAAATGCCGAGGTCGGAGGAGATGGGCGACCTTGCGTTTCCATGTTTTTCCCTGGCCAAACGGCTTCGTAAGGCGCCCCGGGCCATCGCCGCGGATCTTCAAAGCTCAATCGCACCGGTGGATCCGGTGGAGAGAATAGAGGCCAACGGCCCTTACCTGAATTTCTTTTTCCGCCACGCCTCTTTAATCGGTGATGTCATTTCCGAGATTCTGGATAGAGGCGATGATTACGGTAAAAGCGATCTGGGCGCGGGGAAAACCGTGGTGGTTGAATATTCTGCGCCGAATATAGCGAAACCGTTCGGTATCGGGCATCTCAGATCGACCGTTATCGGTGCGGCGTTAAACAGGATATATACTCATCTCGGTTACGACGTCGTAGGTATAAATCATCTCGGCGACTGGGGCACCCAATTCGGCAAACTTCTGTACGCTTACAAGCAATGGGGAGACGAATCGAAACTCGAGGCCGATCCCATTTCGCATCTCTATGACATATATGTAAAGATCAATCAGGCCGAAGAGAAAGACCCTGAATTGGTAAAGGCTACGCGGGCGGAGTTTAAGAAGCTCGAGGATGGAGATCCGGAAAATACAAGTTTATGGAAGCGGTTTTCGGATCTGAGTAAAGACGAGTTTGGCAAGATTTACGATATGCTCGGTGTCAAATTCGATAGCGACGCCGGGGAGTCGTTTTATATAGATAAGATACCGGAGACGGAGAAAAAGCTTCGAGATGCCGGGCTTCTTTCGGAAAGCCGGGAAGCTACCATAGTGGATCTCGAGAAATTCAATATGCCTCCCGTGCTGGTTCGTAAAAGCGATGATACCACACTCTACGCCACCAGGGATCTGGCCGCGGCTATATACCGCAAGAAGACATATAACTTTCATAAGATGATCTACGTGGTCGGGGTCGCTCAATCGCTCTATTTCCGTCAGCTTTTCAAGGTACTAGAGCTTATGGGATTCGATTGGACCTCGGATTGTCACCATGTCAGTTTCGGCTGGATCAAGCTTGGGGACGAGATGATGTCCACCAGGCGGGGGAATATTATATTCTTAGACGACGTTATCTCCAAAACGGTGGAGAAGACCAAGAAGATTATAGAAGAAGGCAGTTCGGATCTACCGAATAGCGAAAAGACCGCTTTTGATGTGGGAGTGGGGGCGGTGGTTTTCGCGGATCTTGCCTACAAGCGCGACAGCGACATCTCTTTCGAATGGGAAAAGATGCTCGATTTCAAGGGGTATACCGGGCCTTATTTGCAATATTCTCACGCCCGAATTTGCAGCGTAATGAGGAAATATGGCCGGGATGTTTCATCCGACAGTAATGCCGCCCTGCTGCGACTACCAGAAGAGTATAATCTGGCTAAAAAGCTGTCATTATTCCCCGATATTATAATAAAGGCATCAGAAGAATTCGAACCACAGCATATCGCGTTTTTTTTACTTGAGCTTTGCGGTATTTTTAACACATATTATCAGAAGTATCGATCACCGGAGGATCGAATTCTATCGTCGGACGAGGAAATCGCGAAAGCGAGGGTGGCACTGGCGAAATGTGTTAATACGGTTTTGCGTTCGGGGCTGAATTTGCTTGGCCTGGCGGCGCCCGAAATGATGTAAGAGAAAAATAGAATTCACATAAAATAAACACAGGACTTAGAGTTAAGATGGACAAGGTAATAAATCCGATAACAAAATTAAGGGCGACAATTACGCTCTCTGGCGATACAGCCATATCTCATCGTGTTGCAATTGTTTCCGCGATCTGCAAAAATACCGTAAAAGTCGAGAATTTTGCCCTTGGGCACGAATGCATGACTACTCTCGAGTGTCTATCGCGCCTCGGTGTGGAGTGGGAATTAGAGGGTACGACTCTTACTGTTCACGGTAAGGGAATAGGGGGGCTTACCAAGCCGAACGGTCCTCTGGATGTCGGCAATTCGGTTCCCACCGCGCGTCTTATATGCGGATTACTGGCGACCGCAGATTTCGAATCGGAACTGGTTTGCGGCGAAGCGATTTGCAATCTACCCATGCGACGGGTTATAGAACCGTTGAGCAAGATGGGCGCAGAGTTCGAATCGAACAACCACAGGATGCCATTGAAAATAAAAGGCGCTAAGCTTTCGGGCATCCATTATGCGATGCCGGTATCGTCATCACAGGTTAAGGGCACCCTGCTCTTGGCCGGACTTCTCGCGGAGGGTAAAACAGAAATAATAGAGCGGATCCCCAGCCGGGATCATACAGAAAGACTATTGGCTTATTTCGGCGTGAGGTTGAAAAAAAGCCGGGTTGAACCCAAGCCGTCCGACGAGGATCCATTGATCAAAAGGTTTAAGAAAGAGACCGGAAATGTCTCGCCCGATATCAAGGGTGATATGTATGCCATTCAAGGCGGGCAGGTTATTCAGCCCAAACCGTTGAAGATTCCCGGGGATATTTCGGCGGCGGCGCATTTCATTGTCGCCGGGTTACTTGTCAAGGACGCGGTTGTGAAAGTCGAGAATGTCAGCCTCAACAACACGCGTCTAGGGTTTGCCGACGTTCTCGAGAAAATGAGAGCCCCGATTACAGTCGAAAATAAGGGTGAATTCGGCTTCGAGCCACACGGAACAATCGAGATTAAATCGGCGCAGATTAAGGGACGTCGGATGGTCGGGGAACTGATACCGAGCATTATCGATGAGCTTCCAGTAATGTCGATAGTGGCCGCATCGGCCCAGGGAACGTCGGTTATACGCGACGCCTACGAACTTCGCAACCAGAAAGTCGATAGAATCAAATCGATCTCCAGCAATTTGAGAAAGATGGGAGTGAAGGTCGGGGAGCTTGACGACGGGATGGCCATCGATGGTACTCCGACGCTGGAGGGGGCCGAAATAGATAGTTTCGGAGATTACAGGATAGCCATGGCCTTCGCTATCGCAGGGCTTATCGCCGAGGGTCCGACGGTAATCAAAGACGCCGAGTGTGTCGATGCTATCTGCCCCGGGTTCTGGGACGAGATAGATCGGATCACATCCTCGTAGTATTTTGAGCGGGGCAATTATCGAAAACAGATTTATTCGTTCCGCAAAATCGGGGCTTAAGCGGGGCCTGAGCGTTTTTCTTCAATTAGGCGCCATAATGATTCCCGTTTATATTTTTGTGGCCGTCTTGAAACAGACTCCGGTTTTCGATCATCTCGGCCGATTTTTCGAACCCTACATGGAATATTTCGGTCTGCCCGGCGAGGCGGCCCTGGCAATTGTCACCGGCACCGTTGTCAATCTTTACGCGGCGGCGGCGGTTTTGGCCGATCTTCATTTGGACACGAGACAGATTACCATAGTCGCTTTAATCCTCGGTATATCTCATTCGCAAATTATGGAAACCGCTATTGTGAGCAAAATGCGGGCGAAACCTTTGTATGTAACCTCCGCCAGAGTAATCTTTTCTCTTCTTGCGGGGTTTGTTCTGAACTTAGTATGGCCGAGCTAAATATACAATTTATCGGGGATACGTCGGCGGGATTGTTTTTCCTGTTGTTGAAAATGTTTCTCATTGTCGTGCCGTTAATGATCCTTCTCGAGGTTTCCCGGGAATTTAAAGTTATAGATATGCTGACAGATTTAGTATATCGTCCGCTACGTTATTTCGGTTTCAAGCGCGATTCGATTTATCCTTTGCTTGCCGGGATTCTTTTTGGAATCTCCTACGGAGGCGGGGTTTTGATCGGGGAATCGAGCGCCGGGCGGATTAAAGGCAATCAACGGTTTCTGGTGGCGGTATATCTGGGATTGTGCCACGCGGTTTTCGAGGATACGATGATATTCGTATCGCTTGGAGCCAGGGGTATAATTGTGCTATTATCACGGATGTTTCTGGCGACAACCGTGGTAGTTATAATATCCTTTTTCACCAAGGAGAGGAACCATAAGTAAAAAACAATTCGGTGACGCCGCCGAGCAAGTGGCCGTCGAATACTTGGTTTCAAAAGGCTACGAGATTGAGGCTACGAAGTGGCGGGTAAGCCGTTACGAACTCGATATAGTGGCCAGGAAGGCCGGGATGCTGGCGTTTATCGAGGTTAAGGCATCACGGAGAGACCTGCTCGGCCCGCCGGAGATAAGAGTTGGATATACAAAACGTAAACGAATAGCCGAAGCGGCATCGGAGTATATTTCTCAAATCGACAATATCCCGGAAGAGACTCGTTTCGATGTTATCGGGATTCTCTGGAAAGAGGGGCGCGAGCCTCGGATCAATCATATTATCTCGGCATTTACCTTAAACGATATAGAAAGTTGATTTAGGGTTAGCGTCTGAATTTTTCTTTGGATGTGTTTAGGCTATCCAGAATCGCCTGCCAGATTAGCTGACGTTTTTCGATGTCATCGCCGATCCCACTTAGATACTCGCGCATCCATAATGAATCCGTATCGTTTTCGGTGAAAACGCTTTCCAAAATCGATTCGAGCGAATCGGGAGTATCGATAAACCCTCTGGCGGACGATAGCTCCATGTATGTTTTTATAAATTTCTGATCGTCGAGTTTTTCCCGATGCGTCACGCGGTCGGTATACTGTCCATATTGTAAAGCCGCTATCGTGACGATAGCGGCTAGAATAATAATCGTGTATAGAGGACGCTTACCTGCCATAATAGAACGACCGATAATCGACAATCTCAGCGTTGTTTCTCAACGAACTCAAGAATTTAGGCCAGGCGTTCTGACGTTTGGTATTCAATGCGCTTTGGAGAAGCGAGTCGGCGTTGGTGGTATAGAACGATGTATCTGGTTCCTGCCGATCGACATATTTGAGCAGATAAGCGCCGGACCGGGCTTTTACGGCTTTAGAGTGCCGATTTTCAGCAGTTAAATTAAAAGCGGCGCCGATGAAAAACGGGTCCGAGCCTACCCTGGCTACGAATTTATGACGAGCGAAATAATCGGTACTCTGAATCTGTTTATCCGCTAATTCCGCCATCTCTTCGAATGATTTCCCTTTTTCCAGCTCGGCGGCAAATTCTTTGGCTTTTTCGTAAGCGGCATCGATTCTCTTACGGTACAGATATGATTCCCTCACTCTTTCTTCCACTTCCTCATAAGAGGGGATGCTTTCCGGAGTTACTTCCGGCAAGCCGCAGACTAAAAGAGTAGACCTGGTCGTGATGACAGGTGAGATATCTCTCTTTTTGGAGTTAAACGCGAATTCCGCTATTTCCTTCACGTTCCCCATACCCTGAATATAGCCGTCGGTGTTAAATTTGTCGGATTCGACGACCTCGAGATCCTGGTCGGCGGCAGTCTGGACAAACCCGTTAATGGTGGCATCAGAGATGAATCTATTGAGCATCTCTTCAAGATTGGCAATAGTTTGAGGCGATATATCCACCTTTAGGAGAATATGGCTCGCTTTATATTCGTCTTTTACCTCGCCGGTCAGGCTATCAGGTTTACTCTCTCTCTTCCCGGTGAGCTTTATAATATGCCAACCGAACCTGGTTTTAATCGGTTGTAAAATTTCATCGACCTTCTCGATCTTGATTACGGCTTGCCAGAATGGATCGACCATCATTCCCTCACTGAACCAACCGAGATCCCCGCCTCTGGCGCCGGATCCTTTGTCGTCAGAGAAATCTTTCGCCACGGTCGGAAAATAGATACCCGAAGCAAGTTCTTTATACAACGAATCCACTGTCGCCTTGTTAAGAGCATAATCATCATCGCTGGGAGCTTTGTTAAGGGAGACGAAGGATATCGAGGCTTTAGGGGGATTTTTATACTTTTCCTTGTCTTCCTCATACTTGGCAAGAAGTTCGTTTTCCGGAGCGTCGGTAATCATCTCTGTGAAATCCGAGTTCGGGATATAAAAATAATCGACCTTCATTTTTTCGTTAGATTCCATATAGTCGCTACGAACCTCTTCGGGAGTAGCCCTGATCATGGAGATTACAAATTCCTGCAATCTTGAGACGGTAATCTGCTGTTTTATCTGGTTTTCAAAATTGGAAAGAAAAGAAATTATCTGGGGATCGTTGGAGGCCGCTGCCTGCTGAAGCCAACCCCGGTATTTTTGAACATCAAATCTGCCATCTGTCTGAAATTGGGGCATGCCCTGCAGATCGCTCGGCGGACTTATTTTTATATATTCGACAATTTCGGCGTTGGTTACCGTTATTCCCCTGCGTTGCGCTTCAATCTCGAGCAGTGTAACCGTGGTAAGATTATTCCAAATTTCGTCACGAATCTTTTTTAGCTGATCGTCGGACGGGTCATCGTTTTCTTGAAGCAGATCGCGAAACCGTGGACGATAAGCGTTTTCGAAATAGGTAAGGGGAATTGGCGTACCGTCGATTTCGCCAATCACACCGGGTGGAGCCGCTTTTCCTCCGCCGGTTTGATCGGCTAATATTGAGGTTAATCCCTGAAGGATCATGAAACCGGCGAAAGCTACCAACACCAGGAAGAACACGATTTTCGCGGAATTCCGCATTGTCTGCATCATAATATCATCTCTCCATTTTCAATTCTACCTATTGCTTTCGGCAAAATCACCGAAAACGTGATAATATAAAGCATTAAATCATATCCGCAAGAGTAAAAAATGATTCAATCGGAAGATCTGCTAATAACTGCCTAAATTCGATTAGCGGCAGACCGGGCGATCTTCTTTATGGCTACTTTCAGATGGTTATGGGCTTGAAGAAGTTTTACAAATTTCCCTTCTTGAAGAGTCCCTTTTGAACGGATTAAAGCCAATAATGCCGATTTTTCGGATCGCTTCCAATCGGCCAGGTCGGGGATAATTCCGATGAGAGGAGACCATCGCCTAAACTGTGATTTTTCATTGTAGTTCCACCCGCCAATATCCGGATTGCCAAGATTTTTACGGGCTTTCAGGGCAAGCGATTTTTCGGCCCTTTTACCGTCGCCGTCGAAATCCTCCGCGACCGTTTTTGTCACTGCCATACCTATATCGGAAACTCGAAGCTCCTCGAACGGATTACGCGGCCCGGGCCTCAAATCGATCACCATATCGCTTAAGGCGAGTTTTTTCAACGTTTTTAGATCGGTACGATAAGCTTTTTTTCGCTGGATTTTTTTATGTTCCGATTCGGCCAGCCGGGCGGTCTCCTGTTCTATGGGGCGGAATCCGAGCTTGTGATAGAACCAGAAAGAACCCGATTGCAATCCCTCTTCGTTTTCATGCCCAACCTGCCATTTTCTCATGATAAAAGCTCGTGCCCCGAAATTATGATAGAAAACCCGGAAAAAATGATCGAAAATTACAGAGGCTTCCCCCGAGCGAAAAGTATCGAAAACGTTAATCGCTATTTCGCATTGATCGAAAAATAGAACCGCTATGCCGTAACCTATAGGGACGCCATTCTTTACGAGGATCGCGCTGTAGTTTGTTTCAAGCGGCATACGGTTTTCGGGGCGCATACCCGGAATGAAAATCTTTAAGCCTCGCCCGGGCGATGTCTCATAGACCTCGTGAGGATTGGCGAAGAGGACCGGATATAGCTCTCTATGTCTTGGGAGCAGAGCTTTTATGAGTCTGTTTATAACCGCTCGCCCGGCTGTTTTTGAGAGTAGCTTTATTTCCGGTCGAGTTTTTCTCCCTGCATTTCTCAAATTGATACGCGATTTTTTAAGTCCTGATCTTTGAAAGAAAGCCCTTTTTACCGGTTTTTTTGCGAGAGTTCGTGACGAGTCACTTAATCCCAGATTCCATTTTAATCCGATTTCAGCATTATCGTAGAGATGTTGCTTGAGAGAGCCCGGAATATTGGCCGAAACAATTCTCCTAAGAAGCCAGGCTAGCGACGATTGTTTTTTTCCTCTGGCATTTTCGATCCAATCCTGGCTGGATATGTCCTCATCGTCGATTCCGTCGTTTTCCACGTAGATCGCAAATGCGCTTAAGAGCCCGGAAATGGGATCGTCCTCTTTTTCCGAGTAATCGTCCCAATCGATATCGATATCCGAACCGAAATTCTCGGAAAGCCAAAGGGCCATGTTGAAGCTGTACGGGTACCTGATTATGGTGTCGACCATCCCGGTATCATTGATTCTATCGTCCCCGGAGCCGTTTGATTCCCTGAAATCGCCGACTATTTTATAGAATTCCGAAAGTTGGAAATCCACAATTCGGGAAATAGCGGCATTACCGGGATAGGCCTGCATAAAGCAAAGCGCCTCGTGATATTTAATAATCGCCGTCGGGCTTTTGATTTTGCGACGAGAGAGTTCGTTGATCTGAGCGATTTTCGCCATATTATCTTTTTTAGAATAAGAGTATTTCGAATTGTCCAAGGCGTTTATCAGCTCTCCCGTGGGAGTTTTTAATTTTTTTTCTGGCATAATCAGGTCCGCGCAAAAGTATATTACTCAACGCTGTCAGGGATCAAGATATATTAGGGATTTCTTTATAAATCTCATTCGATATATATCCGGGAATCAAGCGTCGGAGGATACCGGGATCTCGCTGTTCTTGTAGTCTCATGTAAAACTTGACTTTACGTGATATTTAAGTATCTTTTCCCGAGATTGAATAATAGAATCTCTGCGTGGAGTAATGGGATTATTTTTTAGATCATTTCTTACAGTTTTATTGCTGGTAGCTCCTTTGTACTCGCAACAGCAAGAGGGAATGGGAGTTGCCAGGGTTCAAGTCGATATTAATAATGTCGAGTTGACGCTTGATTCTCTTGTGGTCGCGACAGATTCCTATGGTAATCCTCTGATAAAGGACAGCTGGTTTATCTTAAATGTTATCCCCGGAGAGCATACTTTTGTTTTCAGCTCCGAAGGTTATGATTTGCAAGAAAAATCTATTTTAGTCGACGCCGGCCAGGTAACCACGTTGGATATTTATTTTATC
>JAZGHS010000042.1:0-16570 GCA_036481315.1 Candidatus Zixiibacteriota bacterium
ATTGAGCATGCTTTATAACGTTCAGCGCCCTGTCGGGTCGGCCCAGATCGACAATAATATTAAAGACCCCGAAGAAAAGAACCAACACGGTGATAACCTCCGCCGCTCTTGTAATCGATCTTCGCCATTCCGCCTGGCATATCCGCAAAATCGCTGAAATTAGCGTTCCCGCATGACTTATACCGATAAAAAACACGAAATTGGTTATATAAATTCCCCAAAAAACAGGGCGATTCATTCCGGTGACGCCCAGGCCGGTACTTATCTGATAATACCATGTCCAGACGGCGAAGATGGCCACAGAGAACAAAATGGAGATACTAATATAAAACCATTTACCGGTGCTCAAGATCGGCTGGAGGAGTATCTGTTCGTCTATGGAGGGCTTAGATTTTGAAGCGTCCATGTTTTTCCCCTTCGGTCAGATAGAATACTTTAGGCTTGGTTCCGATATCCTCGAGTAAGGTGAATGCCCGAACCGAGTGCGACAGTTGAGAAACTTCTGAGTATGGGTTATCCAGATCTCCGAACGAAATCGCGTGAGAGGGGCAGTTATCCTGGCAAGCCGTCGTAAAGTCGCTTTCCAGAAGCTCCCTGTTCTCCGCGGCCGCCTTTTCACGGGCCCGGATTAAACGATGGGCGCAGAAGCTGCACTTCTCCACAACCCCTTTTGACCTGATCGAAACATCCGGATTCATATGTCTCTTTTGCTCCTCGGAAATATCGGGCGGATACCAGTTGAAATATTTAGCGTTATATGGACAGGCATTAACGCAATATCTGCAACCGATACAACGATGATAAATCTGTCCAACTAGTCCTTCATCGTTTTTATAGGTAGCCCTAACGGGGCAAACCTTGGTGCATGGCGGGTTTTCACAATGAAAGCAGGGACGGGGCATGATTCTTTTCTTGATATTCGGATATTCGCCCTCGGTGATTGTCAGCATATCCATCCAGAAAATAGATCTGCCGTCCAAAGCTATTTTTTTATTAGCGACCGGAATATTATTTTCGGAGCGGCAGGAAGCCATACAGGTTCCGCAACCGACACATTTATCCAGATCAATGACCATTCCCCAACGCGCCATTTCTAAATTCCTTTGTTAAATTGAAGTCTATGCATAGATTTTTACTCTTGTTTCAGAAATAGCCGGCATTCCGGTAAATATTTCTCTCTCGCCCGAGTGAAATTCTACGATATTTTCCCCAAATTGAAAGCTTCCCTGCTTACCTATTCCGGCCGGGATCGCCGCCACTTCGGGGATTAGGCCGGGATTAATTATAAGGATCAGTTTTTGTTTACCGCTGGCGGATTCGACCCAGACCATCTGCCTGTCGGATAATCCCAGCGCCGAGGCTGTCTCCGGGTTAAGTTCCACCCAACTGCGCCATTTGATATATTCATAATGTCCGATCATATCGGCCATTCCATCGAGCCTTCCACCGTCACCTCGCGTAGTCGTCGGCTCCATTGTGTACAACGCCAGCGGATATTGAGATTGTTCATCTTCATTTTTGAAATCCCGATAAGCGCCCAGCATATATTCGGTATTCGTTCCAGTTTCCAGACCCGCGGCATCTATTAGATCAATCAGTTTGGTTTTCGAACCCTGGAACATGCTATGAAGGTATTTCGAATCAAGATAGAATTTATCTATTGTGGCTGTAAAACGACCTTGCTGACGCTTTCTTAATTGCGACGCGTCCCACCAGCCACCGGTTTTTTTAACCTGTTTTAAGAAGCCGGAAAAATCCTTAAATTCCGTGCGGCGCCATCCTCTTTCGGCCAACAGAGAATCAAAGGAGATCTTGAATTGATCGGAAAATACCGAACCGGTACCGGCTTTATATAGTTCATCGGCCTTTTCTTCAATATAAGACTTGTAGCTGTCCCATTTCTTCCAATTTCCAGCCAGCGCCTTCCGGCCGATAGTCAGTAAAACATCATCCGCCTGTCTGGATTCGTATAGAGGCTCTACTATGGGTTGGGTCAAACCGACTACCTGATGAGAAAAATCGGAGTTCGGTAAAACCAGATCATTTTTTTCAAGGAACGTGCAATCGGGTAAGATCAAATCAGCAAGTGCCGTGGTTTCATTATGTAAGCTGGAAAACGCAACAGAGAAAGGGATGTTTTGTAAAGCTTGTCGGAACCGACTTGAATTAGGCGAGTCGTAAATCGGATTGACATTGTTAAATATCATTAACTCGATCGGATAAGGCGAATTCGATAATATCCTATCCGGCAATGATTCAATCTCACCATTGCCCCCCAGGAACGGATATTTAACCTTGTTTGATGATACTAACGGTCTGGCATTTAATTTTCCGCCGGTCTGTGTTTTGAACGGGTTCAGATTAAAATTAGTGATTCCTCCGGGCTTATTGAATCTTCCCGTAATGGCGTTAAGCGCCATTATCGCCCATGTCTGGTGAACCCCGTCGATCGTCCGGGTGGCAACATCACCGGCTATGGCAATCGCTCCGGGACTTGTGGCGAATAATCTAGCCAGAGTAATGATCTGATCGACGGGGACTTCAGTTTTTTCGGCAACAAAAGAAGGTATATATGTCTTGAGTACCATGGATTTAAAACCTTCAATCTTACGGCCACGATTATCGGTTTTATCATCAAAACCGACGCACAATCGGTCAACAACATCTGCATCATAAAGTTCTTCTTTGATTATCAAATTGAGCATACCCAGCGCCAACAGTCCATATGTATTAGGCTTAATCGGGACCCATCTTTCAGCTTTCGCCGCCGATGCCGATAGCCTGGGGTCAATTATATAGAAATTACCTTTTTTCCCTTCCGGCTGATCGGATAACCTGCTCCGAAGACTGGCATAATACACGGGGTTTATGCCGGATTCAAAAACAGGAGCCCCGAAACAAAACATACTGCGAGCGTTCTCAAGATCGTAAACAAAATCAATATCTTTTCCTCCCCAAATATTAGCCGCAATTGAGGAATTAGGATTTTCGGAATGATAAAAATTAGGGCTGCCAAAATCATGGGTAAATTTCCGGGCCAGATCAAAACCAGGTCCACTCCGGCGTGAATCAACAAACAGCATTTGTTCCGGGATACCCGCGTCTTTTAATTTGCCCAATTTCTCAAGCAATATATTTTCTGCCTCTTCCCAGGGAATTGGCTTAAATTCGTTTGATCCTCGCGGCCCGGTTCTCAAAAGCGGTTGTTTTACGCGATCAGGATGTATTAGAAATGCCAAAGATGATATTCCGACCGGACAAAGACCGCCACGGCTTACCGGATGAATAGGGTTGCCGTCGATTCCGACAGGGATATTGTCGACTTTCCTTACACGCATACCACATCCACCCGGGCAAGCGCCGCAGGTGGTGCTTACAAAGCTGGTAAGCAGAGGGCCGTTATATGGACCCTCTTCATGGTAACCTATGGCGGACGCCAGAGCATCCAATTGCAAAAGGGATAAAGAAACGCCGCCTATCGAGATCGATTTTAAAAATTTTCTTCGTTCCATAGTAGCTCTAATCCCTTTTAAGTATGACAGGTAAGGCAGTCATTATTAACCTGCCTGTCCTCATGGCAATTCATGCAATTATCCATATCGTTGATATCAACCGCCGGTTTGTCGGGAGGAGAAGTAAGTTCTTTCATCTCTCCATGGCATTCCTGGCAACTAACCTGCCCGAGTGTCACGTGCCGAAAATGAGAAAAGTAAACATGCTTGGGCAAAACATAAACCCGTTGCCAGTTGAATTCTCGCTCGGATTCCAGTAAGGCGATTAGTTTTTGCTCTTCAACAGACTCGCCAATGATCTCACTATGGCATTCCGAGCAAACATCTTTATCCGGCAGAGTTGCTTTACGGTCCGTAATAACATATCTATGACAATCCGAACAATCCATTTCGACTTCTATGACATGAATATTATGATTAAATTCCACCGGTTGAGGTAGTTTTGCATAAATGATTGTACTACAGGCAATAAGAACAAGTAGTATGGCCAGAAATATTTTTCTAATGTTCATATTCATGCTTTATCTTTTCATAGTAAGTTTTATAGTCAAATCCTTTAAAAGCGGGCGATCTCTCGTTATGGCATTTCAGACATATATTTTCCTCGGGGACTACCAGGCCTGCTTTAAGTGCGAGTTCGTGTTGTACGTCGCGTTGACTGGCATATTTTGATTTTGACATTATTTTTATAGATTTATACTCGGAACCGGGTCCGTGGCAACTCTCGCACTGTATACCATCTTCTATATTGAACGACTCAGCAAACATCGTAGAATCGGATCCATATCCGGTTACATGGCATTCAAGGCACGCTCCGGCTTCCTGAGGATTCCCCTCGACTCCTGCCTTCAAAGCAAATTCTTTAGCCAGGTCGGAAGAAAGCGTCTGGTATGCTCCTGAGTGCGCGGAATTTTGCCAAATAGAAAACTGTTGAACGTCCTTTTTCGTATTATGACACATTTTACATTTTTGGGAGCCAACATATTCCGCCGATCCCGCCTGTGCTGGCGTCGAAAATAAAACACAAATAAAGGCCGCTATAACTCTCGTTATATTAATACAATTCATCTCTTTCTTCCCATCTGCTCTTTTTTGATTACACTTATTAATACATCTCTCAATTCACTCTCGCTGAAAGGAGAGGTCAGATGAAAGTAAAGGCCAGATTTTCTCAACTCGCGCTCTGTTTCAAGCGCTGTCTCTCCCGAAATCGCGATGATAAGCAGAGTCGGAACAATTCCTTTCATGATTCGAACGGCTTCTGTCGGTGATAGATCGTCTTGTCCGTCGAAACAATACAAAATTACTATGGAATATTTATATTTTGCCAGATCTTCAATTGCTTTCTTGTAACTGTCCGACAATCGTACATCGATTTGATGCTCGGCGAGGACATTCTCAAGCAATCTTTTTTCATCCAAAGGAATTTGATTCGAAATCAATAAAATTTCCAATATTTCTCCCTTCTGGGTTTTTCTTATATACAAAATGTATGCCAAATCATATTTGCCATTAATGACCGCTTAACTTTGGCGCAAAATGCGTTGGTATGCAATACGTTATAGAGTTATAAAGGCGAAACGATATAAATGAGCTATCTTAAGTATGGATCGAGTGACGCCCCAAAATGTCTCACGGCTGGGGCATTATTCCTCATTATTGTATTTGGCGAGTAAGCGAGAGATTGTTTTCCTATCGATCTTTAAGATTTTTGCCGCCAACTGTTTATTACCCTTCGTTTTCTCCAGTACCAACCTAATATATTCGCTATCAAGCTCCTTTAGCGAAGGGTAGCTATGACGGTCATATTTGCTCAAAATTGATCTTAGCGGTGAAGTCGCGAGCGGTAAATCGGTCACGTCGATAATCTCTTTTTCGGATAAAAGTAGTGAGCGTTCAACGAGATTTCTCAACTCCCTGGCATTACCGGGCCAGTCATACTCCTTTAAAGCTTTCAGCGCCTCCGGTGAAAAGCTCCTCTTTTGTGCGTCGGATCTACTTAATGCCTTTATAAAGTGGTTGACAAGCAGCGGTATATCGTCGATGTGCTCCCGCAAGGGCGGAAGAGAAATGCTAACAACATTAATACGGTAATACAAGTCTTCTCGGAATTCATTATTGCCGATCATTCCCAGCAGGTCGCGATTAGTCGCCACAATTAATCGAACATTGGCATCGATCCTTTCGTTACCACCCAAGCGTCGAAAACTCCTCGTCTCGACAACTCTCAACAATTTGACCTGTAACGACGGAGAGATATCGCCGATTTCATCCAGGAAAACTGATCCGCCCTCCGCGATTTCAAAGATCCCGTGTTTTTTTGTTACGGCCCCGGTAAAAGCCCCTCTTTCATGTCCAAAAAGCTCTGATTCCAGTAAGTTTTCCTGAAGCGCGGTACAATCGACAATAATAAACGGCTCTTCGCGACGTAAAGAATTTTCATGAATGAGGTTTGCCACTAATTCTTTGCCTGTACCGGACTCACCATAAATGAGAACTGTCGAATCCGAATCCGCAAACCGGCTTATCAGAGATTTTATTTCTTTGATCGCTGGTGAATTACCGAGTAATTGACCTTCCCGAAGATCAGATAATCGATTCTTCAGTATCTGGTTTCGTGATTCCAGTTTTCGTTTTTCCATACACCGATTAAGAATCTGTTCAACTCGATCCAATTCCACCGGCTTCGTAATAAAATCGTAAGCTCCTTCTTTCATCGATATAATTGCGTTTTCAATGGTTGCGTTACCGGTAAGCATGATAACTTCAATATCCGGTATACGATTCTTAATTGTCTTTAGCAACTGCAATCCGGAAATCTCGGGCATGAGGATATCCAGTATAATGATGTGGAATTCATCATTGTTGAGGCTGGCCAGAATATCGGATCCGAAGCCCTGTTGGACGAGGAATCCCATACGGCCCAATTCGGTAGCGAAAACCCCGCAAAAAACCTCATCGTCATCCACCAACATGATTTTGCCTTTACTTATTGTCATTTTCCGAACCTATCTTCTTTGAAGTTATAGGAATTGAAACCAGAATCGATGTCAATCCCTTTTTACTCTGCACGATTTCAATATTTCCTCCATGTTGCTTCACGATACCCTGACTTACCGACAAGCCCAGGCCGGTACCGACTCCTACCGGTTTGGTAGTAAAAAAAGGATCAAAGACGCGTGATAAGTTTTCTTCCTTTATTCCTTGCCCGTCGTCATCGAAATTAATATTAACCGTATCTTTTTCAATTTTCACTCTTATAATTACATTCCCGCCCGGAGCAACGGCCTGGATCCCATTGAGTATTAAATTGACAAAAACCTGGACCAATGAATCTTTGCTTCCCGATATTGACGGTATATTTTCCGGTTTGATAATACGGAGCTGAACTTGTTTACCGGTAGCTTCAAACTGAAGAAGCGACACCGCTTCTTCCAGGATCTCTCCCAGGTTTATTGTTTCTTTATTCATCTTTGAGATCGCTGAATAATCGAGAAGTTTTTGTGTGATTAACTTACACCGTCGGGCGGAGTTTTTGATAATATCGAGATATTCACGTTTTCCATAATCAGCTTCGGTTTCTTGCTTAATTAATCCCTCCGCGCATGTGAGAATCGAAGCCATGGGATTGTTGATTTCGTGAGCGATACCTGCCGCAAGCCGTCCGATAGTGGCCAGCTTTTCAGCTTGATAAACCTGGTTTTCAAATGTCACTCGCGCGGTTACGTCTCTTATAACCAAGATGGTTTCCGGCTTTAACCAGGGCGGTAATAAAAGATTACCGATATGTATCTCGATATGTTTTTGGCTTTCGGGGGAAATCTGCATTTTAACTGTTTCTTTTATCTGTATTTCCCGCTCACTGGCCATTGCGATAAATCGACCGATTGCCGAAAAGCGATTCAGGGGCATTTCCCCGAAATCAACAAGATCGCCTGTCTGGAGGGTGTCAGGATCTATCTCTAATATATCACGTAAGGACTTATTTATGAAAGCAACTCGGCTAAGATCATCGATTATTAAAATACCGTCGATAAGATTCTCAAATAAGTGAGATAAGTAATTTCGATGATTGTCGATTTTCTGAATAGATAATTTTAATGAATCTTTCATATTGTTGAAACTGCTGGCGAGGGAGGATAATTCATCCTTCCCCTGTAGTTCTATATCAAGGTCCAGTTCATTGCTTACGATACGACGAGCGAGCGATTCGAGGTAAACAACACGGTTGATGACTTGTCGTTTAATATACCAGCGGAATAAAAACATCATTAGCAAAACCGAAATAAAAGCTATACTCCCTACCAATTTCAGGTTGGAGACGATTTCAGATTTGATCGCGCTTAGAGAATGATCCATGACAAGGATTCCGTTTAATTTGGCCGCCTCGCCATGGCAAGAATAACATGACGGCTTATTCTTTATCGGGGTAACCACTCGCAATAATTCCTCATTATCCATTGAGATTACGGTGGAAAACAGAAGATTCCCATCAACTCCATGGCAAGTTTTACAGCCCGAATCCTGTTTGTCCATGCGTTGCCCGATCATTTCCTCCCGCGATGAGGCTTTTACCACGTTCTCCATATTCAAAAGGAATACGCTCTCGATATTATTGTTTTTGGCAACCTCAGTAATACTGTATTGGATTGACTCAATGTCACTATTGAGCATCGCGATTTCCAAACTGGAAGTTAATGTCCTTCCGAGCTCCTCGGAAGATTCTATTTCCATATTAGTAAGCATTTGACGATATGAAAATATCTGATACGCGGAAAACAGGCCGATAATAATAATAATAGTAAGAATTACAAAAAGCGCTATCTTGAAATGAAGCCGATGAGTGACGAATACTTTTTCCTTTAATACCATTTTCCCTCAATATCATTAATATACTTTTAAGATATAGCTATCGAATGAAATGTCAAGCCTCGCGAAAGCGCCGGAATAAGATTGTACCAGGCGGCGGTCGAAAACTGTACTACCCGGGATTCAAAATGACCACGCCAAGACGTCGAGGTCAAATAGAGGAGAGTAAGATCTTGCGTGATAACTAAATATCTCGCAACAAGCTACTGGATGGAAGAGAATTTGAATATTCGATCGACATTTATCCTTCCCGAACTGCCAAGGCAAAAATATAGCGTAAGGCAAGCAGATAACCTTCAACTCCCAATCCGGATATCGATCCGGTACACCCCGCCGCCGTTATCGATTTATGTCTAAACGCCTCACGGGCGAATATGTTTGAAAGATGCACCTCGACCGTCGGAAAATCGATAGCCTTAAGAGCGTCGAGCAGGGCCACTGAAGTATGACTATAGCCGGCCGGATTTATTATAATACCGTTGGCTGTTTCCCCGGCTCGCTGGACCGTATTCACCAGTTCCCCCTCAATGTTGCTCTGGAAAAACTCGCATTCGATCCCAATTCTTTCCGCTTCCCGTGATATACGCTTGTTTATTTCATCGAGCGTAGAACAACCGTAAATCCGGGGTTCCCTGTTTCCCAGCAGGTTGAGGTTCGGTCCGTGAATAACAAAGACTTTTTTCATTCTGAAAACTCCCCATAAACTGTATTATAGGCATTTAAAAATTGATCTTTTGACACAGTCTTAATTCGTGACTTGCCCAGCTTTTCCAGAAGCACGAATTTTACGTCTCCCGAATCCTTTTTCTTGTCAAATTGAATCATTTCCCATAAGTCATCGCCCCCGATGCCCAGGATATTAGTCTCTTGCAGAAGCGATTTTGCAGCATTTTTCAATCTCTCCTTGCTCTCGGCACCGAGCCCGCAAATAACACCGGATAGCTCGGCCGCGACAAGAATGCCGATAGCTACCGCCTTACCGTGACTGAATTCTCCATATCCAGCAAATGTCTCGATCGCATGTCCTGTCGTATGTCCGAAATTGAGGATCATACGGTAACCGCTCTCCCGAAAATCTTTATTGACAACAGCCAATTTCAATCCGGCCGCTCTTTCTATTAACTCCAGCTTTATCGAATCATTCACTTTCACAAGATCATAATTAATAGACTCCAGCTTGCCGAAAAGAGAGGAATCCGCCACCGCGGCGATCTTCAAAAGCTCTACCATGCCGTCACGCATCTGTTGCCCCGATAAGGTATCCAGAAAGGCAGGATCGATTATAACTTTTCGGGGAAGAGAAAAAAGACCTATGATGTTCTTCGCTGATTCTAAATTCACGCCGCATTTCCCGCCCAACGAAGCATCAATCTGACCCACAAGCGTAGTTGGCACGTTTATAAAGTCAATTCCGCGCATATATATCGATGCGGCAAATCCTCCGATATCCGTAACTACACCTCCGCCTAATGCCACAAGCATTGATTTCCTGTCCAACCCCGATGACAGCATTTTCTCGCATATCTGCCCAACCCACTCGAGAGTTTTGTATTTTTCCCCCGAGGGAAGAGTAAAATATCTCCCGAGCTTCAGCTCCCCATCGAAGTTCTTCCGAATATCATCAAGGTACCTTGCATATACATTGTTATCTGTAAGCAGGAAAAGCGACGAATAAGCGGTGAAGTCTACATTATGCTTTAAGTCGCCAAATAGATCCCTGCCAACTATTATATCCAAATCGGTTATCTTAATTATCACGTGTTTTTCCTATACATTCTTATCACAGCATCGCATGTGTCGGCCACACTCAATCGGTCAGTATTTATCTTATAACTAATCCTGTCATAAACATGCCGCCTTTGGGATAGTAATTCTCGTACTTTTTCGTTTAAGTTTTCTCCTGAAAGTAGCGGCCGGGATTTATCATTCCTTATTCTCCGGCAAATCGATTCCACCGATGCCGTTAGAATTATTATCAAACCCAACCCTGAAAGCCTGTTGTAATTATCCTGGTCGATAATTATCCCGCCCCCTGCCGCTATGACAATTTTATGTTCCGGTAAACCGATTAGAGTTTCCTTTTCAAGCTCCCGGAAGTATTTTTCTCCATCTTCACTAAATATTTTTGCAATTGTTTTTCCGCATCTGTTTTCAATGAGATTATCGGTATCCACAAACTCAAAACCGAGAACCTCAGAAACTGATTTTCCGACCGAGCTCTTACCGGTTCCCATAAAACCGCTTAAGATTAAGTTCTTTTTATCGCTCATCGTCCCTTAATCTGTTTGAGATAACTTCTATAATTCCTCAACGATTCTCCTATAGAGTCGCCGCCAAACTTTTCCGCGAAGCAAATGGCAATAGTCCAGGCCGCAGCGGCTTCGGCCACAATGCTCGCCGCCGGTATAACAGCAGTATCCGATCTGACATAAGGTGCTTTTACTGTTTTGTGATTATTAGTATCAACTGAATCAAGTGCATTACGCAAAGTCGAAATAGGTTTTAAGTAAGCCCTGGCTATTATCGTCTCTCCGTTAGACATTCCCCCTTCGATTCCCCCGGCGCGGTTACTCTTTCGGAAATACCCTCTCTTTGACGAGTAAAATATCGGATCATGAACATCGCTCCCCGATCGGTCTGCGTTAGAAATGCCATCCCCCAGCTCGACAGCTTTGACTGAGGGTATAGACATCAAAGCCTGTGCCAGAAGCCCGTCGAGACGACGATCCCACTGTACATAACTTCCGATTCCAGGCGGGACATCGAATATCTTGACTTCTACCACTCCCCCAACCGTATCTCCGGTTTCCATGGCTTTCTTTATTCGCTTTTTAATCGTGGAAGCCGCGATACTATCCGCGCATCGAAGATCTGATTTTTCTGTCAATTCCTTTAAACGCATATAATCGTCAGGGATATCGTCGATTAAAATCCCTCCCAACCCGACAGTATGACCAATTAGCCTGACGCCAAAACTTTGAAGATAAATTTTAGCGATACTTCCGACAGCGACTTTCGCGGCCGTCTCTCTCGCCGACGCTCTTTCAATAATCATTTGAATATCGTCGGTATCGTATTTTAATGTACCGGTGAGATCCGCGTGACCAGGCCTGGGAACAGTCTTTTTGGTGAGTTTTTTATCTTTCCAATTATCCCAATCGCGGTTGCGTATCACAATCGTAAGCGGACTGCCTATCGTTTTCCCTCGCCACAATCCGGATAGGAACTCGGGACTATCGGATTCGATTTTCATCCGATCTCCCCGCCCAAACCCTTTTTGCCTGTTTTTAAGATCCCGGGTTATCAGACGTTGATCGATTTTAATTCCCGCGGGAAGACCTTCGATAATTACGGTCAGGGCAGGCCCATGCGATTCGCCGGAACTGAGATATCGCAAGTTATATCCTCCTGATTAATTTGAATACTTCATCAACCGCTACCTTTACTCCGCAGAGTATAGAAATTCCCCGCGAGGCCTGCGCCGCAAGCATATATTTACCGTCGCAGCGGATTCGACTTCTTCCATAGGGGAATTCACCCGGTCTGTAAGACATGTCAAATATTTTTAAACTTGAGGGGATATTTTTCAGGAAAGCGGTCGTCGACATGGGAGTAGCATTAATTACCAAATCGATACCTTGATCTTCAAAACACTGGTTTAGCTTTGCGGAAATGATGATTTTGGTGTTCGGTATCTGCGATACGTCCCGCAGCCTTTTTGCTCGATTTATAGTTCTGTTGATCAGAATAATCGATTCCGGTTTGGCCTTCCGGAGATAATCCATCGCCGCTCTCGCAGCGCCCCCGGCACCGAGTAATACGACACGGCTATTTTTTAGTGAAATTTTGAGATAGTCCTCTATCGTCGCTTTGATACCGTAAGAATCCGTATTATACCCCACAAGTTTTTCTTTTCTTTTAATAACCAGATTAACCGCGCCAACCGATCGCGCCGAATTATCCAAATCGTCGAGATATCTGATTATTTTCTTTTTATACGGTATCGTCACATTAAATCCCGATATTCCCAATAATTTCACCGCCTGGATAAATTTCGGCAGCTCTTTAGGTTTTATATCAAACGGCATATAAACACAGCTCATACTTCGGCCTTTAAATATGGTATTGAATATATATGGCGATAGCGAATATGATATATTATGTCCGAGAATACCGAATATTTTTGATGGTTTCATTTAAATCAATACTCCCTTCATCGTATCATAGAAGCCTTTGAATGAAACACCAACTATATCATTGTATTTTTCGCTCATTGTTCCGGACGAAATGATGTTCCCAACCTCGATCATCATTGCCAGCCGATGATCCCCGTAACAATCTCCCTCGTAATATCTTAATTTCGACGGGCCATCTATTACCAGGTCGTCATTGTCAATTACCGCTTTCCCTCCCATACCGTTTATTATCATCGTAATATTTTTCAGCCTGTCCGATTCTTTATGTCTTAGTTCATAAAGCCCCCTAAATACGCTTTGTCCATCGGCCTGGGTGGCCGCCAGGGCTAAGATTGGCGCTTCGTCTATATATGAAGGTGCTTCGCTTGCTTTAACGTCTATTCCCTTTATAAATGAAGATTTAATTACTATTTCGCCTGTAGTCTCACCATATTGTATTATTTCATTTATGATATTTATCTGCGCTCCCATCGATCTTAGTATTCGCAGGTAGCCTATGCGTCCTGGATTCAGCAATAGATTTGATACAATCAATTCCGAATCAAGCGACAATAGAGCCGCCACGATCGGGAAAGCAGCGGAGGATGGATCGGCAGGAACTCTTATGTCGAACTTCCTGATGTTCTCAGGCGGCTTGAGTGTTATTACTCCATAATCTGTTTTAATATCGACATCCAGGTATGATAGAATTCTTTCGGTATGATCTCTTGTATTTACGAGCCCTGTTAACTTCGTTACACCTTCCGCTAATAGCCCCGCGATCAATACTGCCGTTTTCACCTGCGCGCTCGGGACATCTAATATTTGAGAAACGCCTTTGAGCCGAACCCCATGAATCCTCACCGGGCATCTGTCATTACCGTCTGAAGCTTCAATATCGGCTCCCATATTATTTAAGGGTTCTATAACCCTCTTGATCGGGCGGCGCCTTAAAGAGTCGTCACCATCCAGACCGGTTTCAATATTTGAGGCAGCCAACAATCCGGTAAGAAGCCTGAGTGTTGTCCCAGAATTACCGCAGTCCAGAATATTTTCGGGCGCTTTGAAATTCCGAAAACCCAATCCGGAAATATAATGTTTGCCATTCTTCGAGAATATTTTTACTCCAAGATTACGCAAGCACTCTGCCGTTGATTCAATATCGCGGCCACTTGAGAGGTATTCGATCTCACACTCTCCGTCCGATATTGCCGCCAACATAAGGGCACGATGCGATATTGATTTATCACCGGGAGGTTTTATGCTGCCTTCAACTCGATTGGCCATAACTCTCCAGCGTTTGCGCAAGCTTCGTTGAATCGTCGGAAGAAAGAAGCTTCTTGATTTTATTGATATTTTTCTCAAGCCTTGAAACAGCTTTCAACAAATTATCACGATTATGATATAGCATCTCTCCCGTCATTATTGAATCGCTTGCTGAAACTCTGGTAGCCCCGGTAAAACTCGGGCCCTCCAATTCAATCGGGATACCTCGTGAATCCGTCCTTACCTTCATTAATGAAAATGCGAGAATATGAGGAATACCGCTTGTTACAGCAAACGCATAATCATGTTTCCGATGATCGATGCTTACGGAACAACCGCCTACAAGCCTTATGAGTTTTCTCGCCCGTCTTATAGAATTATCATTAGTCAGCTTATTAGAGAAGACAAAACAGGATGCCCCTTTGTATAAACTCCCATTCCACGCCGATCTTCCTTTATGGGCAGTTCCGCAGATGGGGTGAATACCGACATGATTTTTCATTTTCAATCTGGCTGACGTTCTCTGGATAGAACCGCGAACGCCTCCCAGATCCACAACCAGCGTTTTTGTCGAAAGCGTATGCCTATGCCTTTCCAATATCGCCAGGATTACACTAATAGGCACTGCTAAAACAACCACCTGTGATTTTTCAATCAAATCATCCTCGGAATCAGCCGTTTTATCTATTATTCCATCATTTATGGCATGCATTACAAGTGAGCTCTTGACGTCATAGCCTATAACGGCTCGGAAATGCTTAACGGGCTTCAGAACCATAGCAAAGGACCCTCCCATTTGACCCAGGCCGATGATTCCGATATTATGGCGTGCCTTTTTGTTCACAGGCTTCTCTCCACTGCGTTCGCGATGCGTGATAACGATTTCATCATGTCGGAAAATTTATCGAACGTAAGACTCTGCTCACCGTCGCATAACGCTTCTTCCGGCGCTGGATGTATCTCGACGATTATACCGTCCGCACCGCAAGCGAGCGCTGCCGCTGACATGGGAGTTATAAGTTCTCTCTTGCCGGTCGAATGCGACGGATCAAAAATTACAGGGAGGTGCGATAGTTTCTTTATGACGGGTATGGCGGCGAGATCAGGAGTATTCCGCGTACTTTTTTCGAACGTCCGGATACCTCTCTCGCATAGAATAACATTTCTATTGCCGTTGGAAAGAATATATTCGGCGGACATTAGCAGCTCTTCGATCGTTGACATCATCCCCCTCTTGAGCAGGACGGGTTTATCGCCTTTCCCGACCTCCTCTAAAAGAGCGAAATTCTGTATGTTTCTCGCTCCGATCTGAAGCACATCGACATATTGCGCTACAAGTTCCACGTCCTCAGGGGAGATAACTTCCGTCACTATTGGTAATCCCACTTCTCTTTTCACTTGAGCCAGAATTTCCAGTCCCTCCTTTCCTTTCCCTTGAAATGAATAAGGAGACGTGCGAGGTTTAAAAGCCCCCCCACGCATCAATACAGCGCCATGAGCCTTTGCCGCTTTCGCAGCCGCCAGCATTTGTTCATATGACTCAACCGCGCAGGGGCCTGCGATAACCGCTATCTTTGTCCCTCCTATTTTCACGCCATTAACCGCGACCTCCGTCTGTTCCGATTTAAATTCTCTTGACGTTAGTTTGTATGGTTTGAGGATCGGTATTATATCTTCCACACCGCCAAGTAATCTAAATTTTGATTTATCGATCGCTGAGCCGTTTCCCATAACGCCTATGATCGTTTTCTCACTTCCTTCTGAGATATGCGCCTGGCAGCCTTGCGATTGGATCTTCGTTATCACCGCCCCAATCTGTCTGGCGGTAGCTGTTTTTTCCATTACCACAATCATCACTTTTCTGCTCCTTGGTCGGGACGAAGCTTCTGCGCCTCTCCCAGATAGCGATTTACAATCTCCGATTGTTTTTTCTCCGTATTAAAATGCAAAAATTATGAGACTAATTGATGCTCAGTTGCGATTAGTTGGATATTTGCAAATTTTACAGTAATCCAAGATTCTCTTATTGGTATTTCGAACTCATTATTGACCTCGGTATTTCCAACTCATTATTGACCATCGGTTGTTTTCCTTTACTAAATTCAACCAATAGAGCCAATTATATTGATTGTGACCACCTTCGGTTATTACAATCCAAATCTCAACGTTGGCTTCTTTACCAGATGCATCTATCTTTGGTGTTTCCAATTTAAGACCACAACAATAGGCTACCATATCTCCCGGCAGAGCCGTTTTGGCTTCTTCTTTGGTCACAATCCGTGTTGGGTACGGACCTCCCCCTAACATGATTTTCGCATCATCATGCCACATGTCCAGAAAACCCTGAAGGTTGCGACTTTTCCAGGTTTCCTCCCATTTGTTCAACAAGGACACAATTGCTTCTTCATCCGGAGACTTTGGTTTGTAATCTTTTAAATCAGCACTGAACCCCATGTTCTCAATTAATAAAAGAAAAATGAATAAAATAGATGTAATAAATATCCCTCTTCTTTTCATGACGAACCTCCTTGATTTGTAGGTTTCTAAGAGATCGGTGATCTTTATGCCGGGGCTAATAGCGGTAATGAACTAGTCCCGCAGATTTCGAGAGCAGAGTGGATTAGGTTATTGGGCGAACTAGCGAGAGCTGATCCGATTTTCTGGATGATAGCCTACCACTATGTGGTGTATTTAGTGAGGTAAGTTTGAATTGTCAAGAAAATAAAGAGATCACTTGGAACTGATTTT
>JAZGHS010000043.1:0-8112 GCA_036481315.1 Candidatus Zixiibacteriota bacterium
GACATTATTTAAAGAAGGTTATCACCCCTGCTCCCGGACGTACTGCCGATATAGTTAAAGTCCTTAAAGATACCGGCACGGATGTGGTAGTCAGCTACCTTCCGGTCGGTTCGGAGGAGGCCACCAAGTGGTATGTGGAGCAGATCCTCGAGGCCGGATGCGGTTTTGTCAATTGTATACCAGTTTTCATAGCCAGGGAGCCGTACTGGCAGGATCGTTTCAAGAAAAAAAGGCTTCCGGTAATCGGCGACGATATCAAATCGCAGGTCGGGGCGACCATTGTCCACCGCGTTTTGACCCGCCTGTTCCTCGAGAGAGGCGTGAAACTCGAGCGTACCAGCCAGCTAAATATCGGTGGTAACATGGATTTCTACAATATGCTCGAGCGCGAGCGCTTAGAATCGAAAAAGATATCCAAAACCAACGCCGTTACCAGCCAACTCGATTATGATATCGGCAAAGGCAACGTTCATATCGGACCATCGGATTACGTGGAATGGCTCACCGATCGTAAATGGGCCCATATTCGCCTCGAAGGCCGGACTTTCGGCGACGTTCCGCTGAATCTGGAAATGAAACTCGAGGTCTGGGATTCACCGAATTCCGCGGGTGTGGTTATCGACGCTGTCCGCTGCTGCAAGCTGGCGTTGGATAACAATATCTCTGGATCCCTTTTCGCGCCGTCGTCCTATTTCATGAAATCGCCGCCGGAGCAGTATCATGACGACGAAGCCCGTAACAAAACCCAGGAATTCATCGAGAAGTACGGCAACGTAATCGATACCGGCGGCAACGGCAATGGCAAGAAACCCGTGAAAGCCAAATCGCGAATCAAGAGTACCGTGGCCAAGTCTAAATCACGGGTGAAGGTGAGCAAGAAGGCGAAGGCTAAGTAGAGTATTTAGTTACTAAATATGTATGGCGTCAGGTTTCTCTAACTGACGCCATTTTTTACCAAGATTTCCTTTTTCACTGGAATGACGATGAACATAATAAGGGAGTTCATTCCTTCAATGGATCATATTTTAAGAAAACACGAAATATAAAAAAAGATATAACCAAATTATACAAAATAGGAAAGGGGCGCCCAATAGATAATATTTTGAGGATACACCGCCGAAGATTCGAAGCAATAAAGGAGCATTCTTAATTTGATTTGTATTATTCAGGATTTGAAACCTCTCATCGTCTGGATAATTATTAGCCAATTCGTTAATCTTGACCTGCCATACCTTTTGAAACAATGAAGTTCTGCCAATAGAAAGTACCCACACAAGAGAAAATATAGCCCCGCCTAAATAGATTGGCCAATTTTTCGCGATGAAACCGCCACTTACGTTGACAGCGGTCAAAAGAAGGCCATTTACAACCAACAATACTTGTAGTTTATTTGTTTTTATCGGATTTTCCTTAGCCCAGAGATCAAGCAGATGTTTGTAGATTTCATAGTCTTTATCAGATTTATTTGTTTCCATACGATATTTCTCCATATTCTTACTTATTTAGCCTTGCGTGAAAAACCGGGCCAATTCCTGGCGCGTATGAGATCCGATTTGTTGTCAACACTCGTCATCCTGTCATATAAAATAACGTAATAAACATTGGTTTGGCAATATAAAATATCTTTTCATTATAAATAGCGCATGGCACCGGACTTGGCGCCCATTCTTATTAATCAAATCCGCCCCAAACATTCCCTTGCCATTTGGCCGAATCCGGTATAAAATAGCCGGGCCGAATTATGACCAGATTGGAGGGAAAATTGCCAGGGGAGCAGCGCCGATTCCTCAATATCGCTCATCGAGGGGCCAATGGTTATGCGTCGGAAGCGATAAAACAGGCGATAGTGTGTAACGTCGGTATTATCAACAATCATCCCAATGTCGTTTCTAATGTCGGTTCAGAAATCGCCGAGGCCGGAAGTTCGGAGATGAGCGGTTCTCTGGGAGGGGTCGGATGAAGTTTTCGAGAATGGTGATTAGGGTCGCCGACTACAGGAAGAGTTTCGAGTTTTATCACGATATTCTCGGCCTGAAATTGTCATCATCATGGCAGAGAAGAGATAGTTGGGGAGCGTTGTTTTCGGCGGGAAACGCGACTGTTGAAATTATCTGGTATCCGTCGGGCGAGGGATTGCAGGACTGCGATTTTGTCATGGAACGCAAAAAGATCTCGATTGATTTTGAGGTCAACGATATAGATATTTTATTCAAACGTTTAGCCGATACCGGAGTGGAAATAATTAAAGAACCTCATGATGTTCCCTGGGGTTTTCGCGTTTTTTCAATATCGGATCCCGATGGTATCGCCGTATCATTCTCTCAACCGATCGGATAATTTATGAAACGACCGAGGGGAATATATATCCTGGGAATTATAGCCCTGATACTCATGTTCGGGACTATCGGTTTTCAGATTGTCGAGCCGGATTACGGTTTCCTCGATGCGTTCTATATGACCGTTATTACGATCACGACCATAGGCTACGGCGAGATCAAACCGCTATCCGATGCGGGCAAGATATTCAACCTGCTTCTTATCGCCCTGGGATGGACAGGGCTGTTTCTTGCCGCCAAGATGGCCGGTGAGATTATTGTTCATGGACAGATGTTAAAGTTACTCGGGAGACATAGAATGGATAAAAAATTGGCGTCGCTAAAAGATCATTTCATCGTTTGCGGTTATGGAAGAGTAGGAGGGGTAGTTTGCGATGAGCTTGCCCGGTATAAGGCGCGTTTCGTGGTGATCGAGAAGAATCCGGAGATGGTCGAAGAGTTGATCGAGAAGGGTTATATATATTATCAGGGAGATTGTACCGACGATCAGTCTTTGTTTTCAGCGGGGATCGATCGGGCACATGCTCTGATAAACGCTGTTGCCGATGAGGCCGACGCGGTTTATATCACCCTATCCTGCCGTCAGCAAAACCCCGATCTTTTCATAGTCGCCCGGGCCGATTCGCCGTCAGCGGTGCAGAAGCTCAAGCGAGCCGGAGCCGATAAAGTGATTTCGCCTCACGTTTCAGCCGGTTCACGCATGGTGATGGGAGCTTTAAGACCCAACGTGGTCGATTTTATGACTATCGCGCCGTTAGAGGGTACTGAAGGGCTCCGAATCGAGGAAGTGGTTGTCTCGGAGGGTTCGCCTTTGATCGGCAAGTCGTTTAAAGAGCTCGACGTCCGCGCTCGATACGGCCTGAATGTTATCGGTATCAAGAAACACGATGGTAAGATGATTTACAATCCGTCGGCGGAACAGATAATAGATGCCGATGACACGTTGATAATGGTTGGCGGCGGTGAGCAACTTTCGCAAATTGACGAACTTTGCGCGCCTGTATCCGATGGCTGATATCACACGGAGATGAAATTTGAAAAATAATACCCGCATCAGAGCGGGATTCGGCCCCGCCGTGCTGGTTATCGGTGTATTTTTCGTGAGTTGGGCGTCGATTCTTATTCGCATGTCCGAATCCGCGCCGACCACAATCGCTTTTTTTAGAATGTTTTTCGCCACCATTATGGTAGCATGCGCGATTCCGTTCTATAAAGCGGGATGGTATTCGCGTAAGTCGGATTTCTGGATCTCAACGCTTTCCGGCTTTTTTTTAGGGATGCACTTTATCCTGTGGATAGCGTCGCTGATGTACACCTCGATATCCTCATCGGTGGTGATTGTAACAACCCAACCGGTTTTCGTCGCGGTTTTAGGGTACATATTTTTAAAAGAGAGAGTTGGTAAAAGCGGAATAATCGCGGTCATTCTGGCCTTGGGGGGAACTTATCTTATCGCAAGAGGTGATTTGATAATAGACTCAGCCCACCTTAAAGGCGATCTGCTCGCGTTGGGCGGGGCTGTATCAGCCGGGCTATATCTCTTTATCGGACGATTTGTTCGGCCCAGGGTGAATCTCATACCCTATGTTGTCACCGTATACGGAGTATCGGCCGTGACTATCCTGCTTTTGGGTCTGGTCAGCGGCACCATGTACGTACCGACCGGCGCTAATGAATATTGGCTGTTTTTCCTGTTGGCATTGGGACCGACTATTCTTGGGCATAATCTTTACAATTACGCCCTTCGTCATCTGCCGGCTTTCCCGGTGGGGATGTCTACACTCGGCGAACCGGTGCTGGCTACTATTTGGGCAATGATAATTTTCAAGGAATTTCCGATCGACACTACTATAATCGGTGGAGCGATTATCATATTTTCGGTAGCGTTAGTTATGATGAGATTGAGGGTGAGAAGCAGAGCATGAAAAAAGGTGTATTGATTAGCTTCGAGGGAATGGATAAGGTCGGGAAATCGACACAGGTTGACCGTCTTATAGAGCATTTGAGAGCGAATGGAATCGAACCGGTTGCTATCCGCGAACCGGGTTCTACGGAGGTATCCGAGAAAATAAGGGCGATACTGGCCGATAGAAACATGGTCGGTAAAATTTCTTCATTGACCGAATTCTTCCTGTATTCGGCCAGCAGGGCCCAGCTTGTCGTCGAATCGATAAAACCGGCGATGTCTAAGGGAGAGGTGATTATTACAGATCGTTATTACGATTCATCCACCGCGTATCAGGGGTACGGACGTGGATTAGATCTCGATTTTATAATCGATGTCAATATGAAAACCACAGAGGGCATGGTTCCCGACCTAACGGTGTTGATGGTAATCGAAGGATCTTCGATCGATTCCAAGGAGGGGGTCAAGCGATTCGGTCCGGATCTTTTCGATGATCGTCTGGAGAGAGAGTTTATCGATTTCAGAACCAAGGTGCAAAACGGTTATTTGACGATTGCTGAGAAGGAACCAGAAAGATTTCTGGTAATCGACAGCTCCCGGACAATCGCGCAAATTGGCAAAACAATCGCGGCCCGGGTGGATGAGCTGTTAAAAGATAGAGATCGTCCGCAGGAATGACGATGTAGTATTCCTGTCATTCCCAACTTGATTGGGAATCCAGAATCGCTGCCTCCCCTCTGGATTCCCGCGTTCGCAAACATGTTATATTAGTCGGTCGGGTTCCGAATAAGCGAATCGAAAAGAGAAACCCGATAAAAATAGCTATTTGCCCCGACTTTCCAGTGGGGCGCTTTTTCAACAGTCGCTTTCAATTACCTACGATGGCACGGTTAGTACGGCTTAAATAATATAATCTGTCCCAATTTTGACCATAGCGGTATTGCATGGTGAAACAAAAATAAATGATTCCGACCCGAAGGATATCCCGGCAAGCTCCGATGACGATAAAATATTGGTATAGCTCGTATTACGTTTGGCGGGAGGAAATGAGAATACTCAGCAAAATAATCGATGTTTTAAGCAAATATGGCTGGTCGGCGACACTGGTTTTTCTGGCCGCGGTAGCGTTGGGTTTCACCTGGTCGACTTCCGATGAAATATTCACGAGCATTCGCCTTTTCGATCGTATTGCGCTTATGGTCGATCAGAATTATGTGGAGTCGGTAGACAGGACCAAGCTTATAAAGGCCGGCGTGGACGGTATGCTTGAGAAGCTCGATAAATATACGAAATATCTCGATGGCGGCGATTTTCTGCATTTGCAACAAGCCACCGACGGTAAAATCGACGGGATCGGGGTTTATCTCGAATACCATAGAGATACCCTAACGGTAACGTCGGTTCTGGACGGAACCCCGGGACAAAGGGCAGGAATTACAGCCGGTGATCGTATATTGATGATCGATTCGGTCGCTACCATGGGGCTTGAAATCCGGGAAGTGCGGATGCTGATGTCAGGCGAAACGGGAACGCCAATTGTACTTTTGGTTAGTCGTCCCGACGACGGCGATTACAGTATTACGGCTTATCGTGAAGAGGTGAATATAAAATCTATACCTTTTTCCAGTATGATTTCCGACGATATCGGTTTTATCAAGCTGGCCCGGTTTTCGGAACGATGCACGATTAATATGAAAAAAGAAATCATGAGTCTTCAAAAAAAAGGGATGAGATCTCTGATACTCGATCTTAGGGGTAATCCCGGAGGACTGCTCGGGGAAGCGATCGAGACAGCAAGCTTGTTTTTGCCTGATAACGTCGCGGTTGTCGAAACGAGAGGTCGGGACGGTCTGCGCATAGCCTCTTATACCGCATACGGAGATCCGGTGTTTTTAGACGGCGAGCTCGCTATATTGATAGATAGACGGACCGCCAGCGCCGCCGAGATTGTAGCCGGCGCCATTCAGGATCATGACCGTGGCGTGATAATCGGCGGATCGTCGTATGGCAAAGGGCTTGTACAGCAGGTTTTAATGGTATCCGATGAATCGGCGTTGAAAATTACGACATCCCGTTACCATCTGCCGTCGGGAAGATGCTTGCAGAAACCGGGATGGTCGGAATTCGGACTCTTGCCGCAGGGAGAAGGATACGACAGGTCCGATTCTATTTTTTACACCGCCCAGGGACGTCCGGTCTTCGGAGGCGGCGGTATCACCCCCGATATCTATATCGACAATGAATCGGAATCGGGATATGTCGAGGCCCTGATAGAGGAATCGTATTTTTTCGATTTTGTCACCGAATTCTTAAAAGAAAATGAGATCACGCCCGAGTTCAAGATCGACGATAAAATGTTGAAGGAATTCAGGCGATTTATCGAGGAAAAGAATTTCCGTTACGATAAAGACGAAAGAACCGCTTTCAACGATCTCAAGGACAATCTTGCTTTTGTCGACCGTCAAACTAAAAAGGCGATGGCTACATTGAATAAAAAAATAAGCGGTAGGGAAAAATGGTATTTCGAATCGAATTACAAGATCGTGGCCGAGGAGTTGGCCAAAAATATAATTATACGCGAATTCGGCGAGAAAATATGGTATGAAATAGATATTCCGGAACAACCTCACGTATCCAGGGCGCTGGAAATACTCTCCAATAATCGTGAGTACTCGGCGGTATTCAATCCGCGCTGAGCCTTGCCTTTTTAGTCGATAGATATTAGAATAACTTTTGTGGATATAATATATCTGGTTTTAACCGGTTTTCTGGCCGGAATTGTGGGATCTTTGATGGGACTCGGAGGGGGCATTATCATGGTCCCGGTTCTGACATTGATCTTCTCTCTACCGGTTTCCGAGGCGGTGGGAACATCACTGTTGGGAGTGGTCGCGGTTTCGACCGGTGCGGCGATCGGGTTCTTGAAGTCCGGCAGGGCGAATCTTCCCTTAGGCTTGACACTGGAAACCGTAAGTGCAGCCGGAGCGTTGTGCGGGGGATTACTTGCAGGAATTATCCGGCAAGAGGCGATATACATTATGTTCGGCCTGATTCTATTGTACGCTTCTTATAATATGGCCCGTCCCCGCAAATACGATTATGAAAACGGTAAGGCGGATTTTCCCAGACGGATGCCCATAGGAATGGGCCTTTCGTTTTTCGCGGGTAATCTATCCGGACTCCTCGGAGTGGGCGGCGGCGTGATAAAAGTGCCGATGCTTAATCTGATTATGGGCGTGCCTCTTAAAATCGCCACGGCCACGTCGAGCTATATGGTTGGGATTACAGCCGGTTCGGGCGCCCTTGTTTATTTATTCAGAGGCGATATCGATCTCAACAAAGCGGCGGCAATTGTGGTGGGCATATTCTTCGGAAGCAGGCTCGGGGCTTCGATCTCGTATAGAATCAACGCGTTATTCCTTCGTTTGATTTTTGTAGCAGTGATGTTATTTACCGCTTATAAAATGATTATAAGAGGTTTTTGAAATTGGATTTCAGAGAAGATACTCAGAATAAAGTCGCCATCGTATTATCCGTATTCGAATATACGGCGGTTTCGCTGCTTGCCCTGGCAATTATCGGACAGCTCTTGAAAATACCTACGGCGGGGACTCTAAATATCACCGGCACCGCGCTTGTGGCTCTCGCTCCGGTTGCCGGGATAATAACCGCCGGGGTTGTTTTAGCGCGACATAACCAACTTAGATTAGCCGTTTATTCTTCGATAATTCTGGGTATCTATATCATTGCTTTTTTAGCGGCGAGGTAATCATGCTGTATAATCTCTTTATCGATTTTGACGGTACCATAACGGCAATCGATGTCGGTTATGAGATGTTTAAGAAGTTCACCGACGCCGCTACCGAGCCG
>JAZGHS010000044.1:0-12973 GCA_036481315.1 Candidatus Zixiibacteriota bacterium
ACTTCTACGTTTCTATCATTCTTGTTGACGTTGAACAGTTCTATCATACCTACTATCTCACCGCTTCCTTTATCCTCGATCCCGAAAGCGTAGTTTTTCCCTGCGTGGGCATTGCGAACGGTGGTAGTGATCCATTTACGGGCGTCATCCAGGGTATATGGATATGGCATTCGCGGTAGATAGCGGGCAATCTCGCGCCTGTTGGCGTAACGTTGGATTGATTCGGCGTCAGATAGTTTGAGCTTACGCAACCTGATCGACTTTCCTGTTAGAGTGGGGATAGGCATGAGGTATTATAAGGCGTACCGATATAATACTCAAGAGAGAAAGGGGATTAGAAATAACTTGAGATTCGAGCAAAGCGGATTCACCTATTAGTTGGAGATTATTTTAATAGCAACATCTTATTCGAATCCGAATAACCGGCCGCAGTTATTTTATATAGATAAACTCCCGATGGATAATCTGTTGCGTCCCACGTATATGAGCATCGTCCTGCAGTTTGATTATTGATAGTAATCGATTCGATCCGCCTGCCAAGGATATCGTATATATCCACGATAATATCGGAATTCACCGGTAGATCGTATTGGATTACGGTAGAAGCGTTGAAAGGATTGGGGTAGTTTTGATACACAGCGAAATCGACAGGCAGCGGATTTTTCTCTTTATCAATACCGGTGATAATGCCCCTGTCAAAAACCGAAATCTCGCTGGAATCCATGGTAAATGGCAGCCCGGCTCCGTTCCTAAAATAATTTTCCCAGTTGCTTAACGATCTATTATACAAGGAATTGTTCAAATCAGGATCGGTGTAATTCGGGTAACGCGCTATAGGCGTTAAAATAAATTTCGCTCCGTACCATGACACTGCCACGGGATCGGTTGAGGCAAGCAGCATATTTGTTTCTTCCAGCCACATGGTATCGTTCGGATTATAAGTAGATGTCCAATCGGCATCAACAATTGTCAATCTCGGTAATGTGACCTCCATTACCCTGGCTACGAGCGAATATGTCCCCCAGAAATAATTATAATGCATATTATTCCAATTGCCGTACCGCTGATTGGCGTGAGCCGTGGTCAACATCCCTATCCAGTTTTTCACTCCGACAGTAGCTCCGGCCATTATATGCGCTTTTAACACAGGGAAATCTATTATACAGAGGCGAGTCGAATCATATTCCGATGAATCAAAATCCCAGATACCGTTGCGCATGGAAAGAAAATAGTCCTGGGAAGGCGATCTGAATTTAGGATAGCTGATTTTAGTATCCACCTCGTAAACATAACCATCGCGGTAATCTCCTTCGGAATATTCGTCTGTCACAATGTCCCATATATAAGCCCAGCAAAGATAATACACCGGATATCCCTTTGCGAAAAATGTATTCACGACATCCGGTAGCGATTGTTCGCGATCATCGGAGTTATTGTCATCGTCGTTAATTCCGGTCCCGACATCCTGCGTGTTATCGCAGACGATTATCTCACCGGTGAAACCGTCGGGATGATTGAGTATCTGCCAGATAAGTCCCTTAACCCTGTCGGTATCAGTAACATTCCTTCCGGCCCATTGATAATTTCCCTTGATAATTACCACATCGTCTGACGCGACAATACCATCGGGTTGTGATTCTGTCCTGTGTATATATAAACCTCGGCTGGCCATGATCGCCAAAAGCGAATCGATTGCCGGATCGGTAAGATACTCGTCGGGCACAGAATCGTCGCCGGGCGCGAGAGAGCCTGATGTTAATGGTATGGAATCCAATACAAACAATTCCGAAACCGGATCATCAACTTCCCAGACGGGGAGTGATAGGATATCGGTTGTGGCAGATCTGGAGGATTCGGACAACGACCCGACAAGCCAGATTCCCCCGACGGCTACAATTACGACAGCCGACATTCTCGTAAATCGCTTTAAAGCGACGCTTCCGGCAAAAAATGTAATAATAGCCAAAATCCAATTTACCGCCAATGGCATAGCCGCCTGTTGGCAGGGATAGGTTAGACGCTGCGGTTTGGTAATACTTCTTAAAAGCAGCCAACCGGTAGCCAGAAAACCGGCAACCCAATGCCAATTTTTTCGCAAACTGGAATAGTGTCTTAATTTTCTCATAATCCATCTCCGATTTTCTATTATGCGTCGGCATAAATTAGTAAAGAGATCGACAGCTAACCAACGTATACTTTATAACTACAATTCAATCTACGATTTATTCCCATCGATGTTACCGAAAAATGGGAAAAACAATATTCTAACTTTGGGATAAAAGAACATTTAAACAACCAACCCAAATTTTTACTTGACATAAAAAAGACGTGGTGTTATTTAATATTGGATAATCGCGGTCATCATATAGTTCTCCTTAAAACTAAATAATACGCTCGATCCCTTATTCTGGCAGAAGATGATTGAAGTACAGAATATTATTAAGAGGACAAATAATGATAAATTCTAAATTAACCTCTTTGATCATTAAACTAACTATGATCTTGAGTATTTCCTACCCGACCCTTACGATGGCTGAAGGTTTTGAGCGGCTCGGTTCGATTCCGTCATCAAATGGTCTTTATTATACGACCATGGCTACACATGGAGATTTCATCGCAATGGGAGATCAACGCAGTCCTGGGGAAGGAATAGATATTATCTATATCGGGATGCCAGAGTATATGTTCGAAATTGGTTATGTACATACGGGTCATATGACCTACGAGCTTGCTTGGGAGGGAAATTATATTTACGCGCCGGCAAGCTGGGATGGATTATTTATTTATGATGTTTCCGATTTAACCAATATACTTCATGTTTCCGATATGGCATTCGGCGATCCAATAACCGCTACTTTAATTCGCGATGATTTTGCTTTATTAGGAGGCGTGTATAATCTTTATTCTATCGATATCTCGGATCCTCACAATCCAACTGAAGTCTGGAGTTCTTCAGGATTGGGATGCAGTAAAATAGTAGCGGGAGATACAATCGCCTACTGTTACCAGTACCTCGAACGTGTTGCGATTCTTAACATTTCCTCGCCTGAATGCCCGATTGAGATTAGTAGATTCTCCTGTATTGATGTTACCGGAATAGCTATAGATTATTCAGAAAGATATCTCTATTTATCCGCTGGATTTAGAGGCCTGCTAATTTACAATATCGAAGATCCCACCTCACCACAATTTATCGGCGAAACGTCCTTGCCTTACCAAGCCTACGGCATTGATGTTTGCGTTTCGGATAAATACCCGCATATAGTTTTCATATCGGGGTATACTGGAGGTCTTTGGGCAGTCGACGTTTCCGACCCCACAGAACCATTGCCAATGCACCATTTTATGCCACCGACTCAGAGCCATTACGTAATTTCATATCGGGGCACCGTATTTCATACCTTTTTAAACTCCTTAGTATCGCTCGAATATACTCCGGAAAGCACCGATATTCACGATCATAATCCCGAGATACCAACCGGGTTTTCCCTTTCGCAAAACTACCCCAATCCGTTCAACACGGCCACGGTGATAGAATACTCGTTGCCAACCGACGGTTATTCGATTATCGAGGTTTATAATATCATCGGTCAAAAGGTAGAGACGCTTGTAAGCGGGATGGATGACAAAGGCCATAAGTCCATAATTTGGGACGCCAATGATTTATCAAGCGGAGTGTATTTTTATAAACTCACACTCGCGAATAGGACATTAACCAAATCCCTAACATTATTGGAGTAATAGGAATAATCGGTCCATGGCTTATTACGTTCAGGTTACTCAGCCACCTTCGTTTTACTCAGGATATCCCCCGAAATTAGCGCCTCGAAAATCTTCTCGTACAGGATGGAAAACGTCAACCACCAAACAATCGGTTACAGCCCGTCCGGAGTGGATGATGTTCGGCGGAAGCACCATCACCCTTCCCCGCGTTAAGCTATGCGCATGACCGTCAACCACCAATTCCAACTCCCCTTCCATAACATTCACAACCTGTTCGTTGGGATGCGAGTGTTCCGGTAACAGCGATCCTGCGGTTATTTTCACATGAGCCACAGTCATCGAGTCGGCCGTCACCGCCCGCATCAGAATACCTTCGGTTATCTTCAGTTCGGGCAAATCATCGAGTATTACAAGTCCCATAATTTTCCTCCAGAGCGTTTTAAATTCTATTTATGGCATCCCTATCTATCAAAAATATTCGGAAAAATGTTGCAGTAAAGCGAATACGAGGTTTCGAGTCCTCTTCTGTTATGCATATAATCACCTTCCAATACCCGTGAATAATCGAAACGACACCATTCCGGGCCGAGACCGAAACCGATCGACGTGTATCTCTGTTCGCCTATATCATCGAGATACCTGCCGGCACGAAGATTTATTATATAGAGGATTGTCGCCTCCAAGCCGTAAGACCAGGTAATTTCACGTAATTCCTTGGAAAAACCGTCGTCGGTGTTTACAAGAAGCTTCAGAGCGTCGATACTGAGACGCAAACCCAGGTAATCGGAATCGAGAACCTGGTAACCGGCGGCGAGACGAAGGCTCCTAGGAGGAGGACCATTTGAAGAGGACCCCTCAGTAAATTCAATTTCCGGGCCGATATTTAAAAGAGAAGCGCTAAAGATCATCCCCTCATCCCTTCCTGCGCGGCAGTATTTTCTTAATGTGGGATAGTAAACGTCGTCGATCTTAACAGTAGCCTCTGGAAAATGCCCCTTTGATAGAAATCCAAAATCCAAAGCAAACGATGACACCCTTGGTTTGTCTATATTCCACGGGATAATGTTAGTATTAATATATTTCAGCCCGAATCCTGCTGAAGTGGATGAATTTAAAGCGATAGCACCGTGCAAAGCTAATGAAGATTCATAATATTCGATCGTTTCAAGTATTATACCGCCCTCGGAAATTCTATCCTGTTTGCCATAACTCAATCGGCCGTAGCTAAACCCGTAAGCCCCTAAATTACCGAAACTCCTTGAAAAGTACGCGCTCATGAAATATAAATCATCAGCTAAATTCGGCAGAAACTCCCCGTAGTAAATTTGAGCGGAAAAAGCGCCTGAGGATATTAATCCAGCTGGATTATAGAATGCAGAGACCGCCCCATCCGAAAAAACGCTTCCACCTCCGGCTAAACCCCTTACCCTGGCGTCAGGAATCTCCAGCAGGAAATTCGCCTGTGTTACTCTGACTTGCGAATGACATAGGGTGGCTACGCCCATCGAGCCTGTTATCAGTAAAACCGCAGCAATGACAAGACCTTTTACAATCCGAATTAACAACTTGCCCGGCATAATAATTCTCCCGTAATAGATTCAACTATATTACCGGTATAATATAAGCTTGGATGTCCGCTATCATCAAGAGATTTCCGTGATATTAATGGCGGATCGGAACCCGATCCGCTATTTTTTCTTCTGGATTATCTCGATTACCAAACCGTCGGGATCGAGGATGAAAAAGCGCGGACTGCCCGGCTCTAATTCGGCTTCGAACTCGACCTTATTTTCTTGAAGGTATTTATACGCTTTTTCAATATCGTCAACCAAAAGGTCGAACGATATGATCGGTATTGAGCAATACGGTTCCCGTGAACGTGGTGAATTTGCCACCGGGAGTAGCAGGAAACAGGTATTCTCGCATTGAAGACGGCAGGCAATCCCCTCCCGTTCTATAAGAGTGAATCCGAGGATATCGCGATAAAAAGTCAAAGAGCGATCTAAATCCGCACAAACTATATTGATCTCACCGGTTTTAAATTCCATTGTTCTTATCTCCTGGTATACGGGATTATAAGGTATTCGAAATAGAACGCAATCGGCAAGGGAGCATCGGGGATAAAAGTCGTCGGTTCACGAGTTTTTCTTTGGTGTTTGATCTCCTTTAAGCCAATGCATAGCTTCATCCGCATCGGTGAAAACTTGAACATTTTGGCCCGTATTTTTCGAAACGGTTTCAAAAAAACGTAAATCCTTATACTTATTAATAACGATCGCTCTTTTTAAATCGTGTCCGATACCCCAATCGGTTAGTTGTTTCGGCAAATTATAAATGTCCGTTGTCGACAGACTGATCGTTGCGTTTCTCATATCGTTGAGAATAAATCTACAACCATGTTCTTTAGAGACTTTTATTAGCTTGGATGCCAGCTTTTGGAGCTCGCTTTCAACAACTTCACCATCAAATGTTATCCTGATACAATCATGATCCCGGTCGTAAGAAACCTTAAACTCCATCAGTTCCTCCCATTTCCAAAATATGATCTCTTCATATAAATATATCGACCTATTTATCAAAAATGTCAACACTAATAAACAAACTTTCGGGTACGATAATAGAAAATCGTTTCTGAATTACAAGCCTATCGACCTGCGGCTATGGTTGGTGGGTGACAATAAGCGGATTAATCGCCCATCAGAATTGGCTTTCTATTATTTCAACAACACCATTTTCTTTATAACCGATAATTCTTCGGCTGTCGATTTAACGGAGATATTGCCGTTATGCATCCTTATAATTTGGCGTGAAAGGCTGAGACCGATACCGGCCTCCTCTTTATGATTGTGAAAAACGGCGTGAAAGCCTTGTCAAGGATCTCGCTATCTATACATGTTCCGTTATCGGAAACAACAATAAGCACTCTTCCGGAGTCGTCGAGTCGCGAGATGAGATCTATTTTCTTTTCGTGAATATCTTTTACGGCATCGATAGCGTTTGTAAACAGGTTTATCAGGACCTGCTCAATAAATTCCTTGTCAGCGGTAGGCTCGAGAGTTTCGGGATCAGAGGAAGTATTAAATCCAATATTAAGTTTTTCCATGCGGTTTCTCATTAATAGCTCTAAACGGTTAAACAGTTCCATCACCGGGAATATTTGAAATTCCGACTTGGGAATCCGTTCGAGGATCCCTCGGGGCGGATGAAGTTACAATGATCTTTCCGAGCTACTTATTTCCAAGCTACCATTCTGATTCTCTCGAGGGTTAAAAACCGAAAGCAGAAGTTTCGCAATTAGAAATAATTCAAAGTTAATGACAAATTCCATGTGTAATGTCCGCTAATATTGATTATATTGTTTAATATAGAAATGAGGGTGAGGGTCTGGATATTTTGGTCAGTTAAAGTAACTTGAGCGTAAAATGTTTATTCCTGCGACAAAAGAAGAACTGGATAAATTGGGTTGGCAAAAACCCGATATTATCTTAATCACCGGCGATACTTATGTTGACAGCCCGTTTATAGGAATTTCGATTATAGGAAAGGTGTTAATCCGGGCTGGTTTTAAAGTGGCAATAATCGCCCAGCCCGGTGGCGCCTCCGGCGAGGATATCGGCAAATTTGGCGAGCCGGAATTATTCTGGGGCGTTACCGGTGGTGCAATTGATTCGATGGTCGCCAATTATACCGCGACAAAGAAGAGGCGTAATGACGATGACCTTACAGCCGGAGGGCTTAACAATCGTAGGCCTGATCGTGCGGTGATCTATTATAGTAATCTGATAAGAAAATACTTCAAAAACACAAAACCAATTGTACTTGGCGGAATTGAAGCCAGTCTTCGGCGTGTCTCTCATTACGACTATTGGTCAGATCAAATCCGAAAATCTATTTTGTTTGATTCAAAAGCCGATTACCTGATCTATGGTATGGGAGAAGAATCAATTGTGAATTTGGCGCTACGAATTAAATCCAGTATGCAGGTTAGAGATCTTCGCGGAATTTGTTATATTTCACGAGATAAACCTGATGATTTTGTCGAGCTCCCGTCCTTTGACGAAGTTTCCAAGAATAGAGATCGTTTTATTAAAATGTTCCACGAGTTTTACAATAACAATGATCAAATCACCGCAAAAGGGCTGGTTCAGAAGCAAGACACCCGATACTTTGTCCAAAATCCTCCGACCCAAATTCTAACGCAAGCTCAACTGGATAATATTTATAACTTGAATTTTGAAAGGGATGTTCACCCTGTTTTTAAAAAGCAAGGTAAAGTTAAAGCATTGCAAACGATAAAAAACTCAATTACTACACATAGAGGATGTTACGGCGAATGTAACTTTTGTTCGATCGCGGTTCATCAGGGAAGAACGATAATTTGGAGATCCCAAAAATCTATCTTAAATGAGATAAAAGAAATAGCCGGGAAACCCGGATTTAATGGATATATCTCAGATATTGGTGGGCCTTCCGCCAATATGTATGGCTTTGAATGTCGTAAAAAACTGAATTCCGGCGCCTGCAATGATAAACGATGTCTTTATCCGGATATATGTTCTGAAATGAAAATAAATCATAATCCGCAAATCCAACTTCTAAAAAGTATAGGAAAAATCCCCGGAATTAAAAAAGTATTTGTCGCCTCGGGAATTAGATATGATATGGTGATTGATGATGCAAAATATGGTGATAAATATTTAAGACAACTAACCAAACACCATGTCTCCGGTCAAATGAAAATAGCCCCCGAGCATACCAAGGAAACCATATTACAATTAATGGGTAAATCGAACATAAAGTTTTTAGTTAAATTCATTGACCTCTATTATACCTTGTCGAAAGCCTGGGGCAAAAAGCAGTTTTTAACATACTATTTAATTGCCGCGCATCCAGGATGCACGACCGATGATATGAAACAGTTAAAATTGTTTACATCGCGACGATTAAAAACAAATCCGGAACAAGTTCAGATTTATATTCCTTTACCCTCAACGTATTCTGCATTGATGTATTACACCGAAAAAGATCCGTTCACGGGTAAAAAAATATTCGTAGAGAAGAATATTAAGCGGAAAGAAATTCAAAAATTGATAATCACAGAAAAACACAAATATAAAGGAGCGTCAACCAAAATTTGACCTCCCCCCCTAAAACTGGTCCAGTCCGCGCGTGAGGTTAAACAATGGCATGACCAACTTGAAATGTGGTACAATAACCGGGGGCAGGTCAAAAGAGAAACAAAGCGCACTTTCTTTCCAAAACACCTTTTAAAGCGCATAGATCGTATGTACATAATATTTTATCGGTAAGGTGAAACGCTACTGGAAGACGCCTGTTTTTTCGATCAAACTGTCCAGGTAAGCCTTATCCTCAGCCTCGTGATGGAGTTGCCTCCGCTCAAAGCCTTTCTCACGGGCAATCGCCGCCACCCGACCCTGGTTGTTCATAAGGACATCCGGGACGTGAGAGGCAATGGAGTCTTTATAAGCCTCCACCGGGGATATGATTTTCCAGCCATTTTCGCGAAGGTGAGTTATCAACTCATCTACGAAGAGCGCTGCAAGGTCGTTCTCGTGAAGAAGCAGGATGTGCCTGGGTGAACGGCCTAATGCGTTCCGGGCCAGGTCGTCATAGAACCGGATAGCGTCCCACAAAACTGAGATATAGAGATCACGTAGTTTGTCGTAATCAACGGTCCGGCCATCCTTGATTGCCTGTTGGAAGGCGCGTTCTAGGTAAAAATCATAGTTGTCTATTGTCACGTAGCCGTTCTTGTAGCCGAGCTTCTCCAACGCTGATCGAAGCGAGTCCCTGGCCGGTACGGTGCGTCCTTCGTCGAGCATAGGATATCGGAACCACTTGACGAATCCGGTCATCCCCTTGAGCGAATCGTGCGCCTGCCGAATATCCTGAATATATGCTTCACAGCCAATCTTACCCGGGCGCTGATGAGAATACGAGTGATTGCCAAGCAGGTGGCCGGCCTCACCGTACATTCTCAACCGTTGATATCCGTGGTGCCATCGTAGTCGCTCAGTAGTACAGAAGAACACCACCTGGTCGATATCCAGCGAATCGAGTTTATGGATAAGCATTTCAGTTCGTTCGAGACCGGAGAGATAATGCTGATTGGGCCACGGAGCATCATCAAAACTCAGAGCGATTTCACCGGCCGGAATATTACCGGCAGACAGCATAAATAACAGAAGAACTTGAATCAGCAAACTATAGCGCGATGGGAACGCATGCACTTGTATGATCCTGTATTTCCCATATAAGGATTTCAAAATCACAGTCTTTTCCTTTCAGTTAGTCTGTATATACAATAACTTCCCCGACGCGGCCTTTTCATATTATCGTATTGTTGATGTGGGATAGCTGGTTCCGTCGGTACATCGTCCGTCCAAATTCTGAAACATACAAGCCAATGACAAAATTAACTTCAGTTATTTCGAGAGTGTGCTCGCTTTATTCAGTTGCTGAACTTCTGCTTATCTTAGCCTTTGATTTCATCCTCGACACTATTGTCGGGTTATCTTCGTTATCCCGAATAGGTTCCCACCCTGGAGGTGGACAATCCTCGCAAGGAACAAGTTCCGGTTCCCCCGTCTTCAGCTTTGAGAATCCCGCGATTATATCGGCAATGTTAAAACCACATGAATTATTAACATCCATGACTACCGCCCATTCCTCCCCGCTACCGTAGGGGCATTCGCATGAATAGGCGGGATCAGGGGAACCGATTTTGAGCTTAGAGAACGCTTCGATAATATCGGCCACGTTGAAAACGTCGTTACCGTTGAAATCACCAATAGCATAATATCCGCAGCCGGTATTTTCCATTGTCGTAAAATAGATATCGCTGTTTCCTCTCCTATCGTCGACCCAAACTGCGAATAGCTTATCTTGACCATCATGCGCAAGTCTAACATTTGATTTGAAAGACATTTCGGAATCGGAGATTTCGAAAGGTGCTCCCCATGTCAGGCCCACATCCTCGGAGATAGACCCCATTATCTTCGTTCCGCCATAATCCGGAAACGACTTCTGGTAAGCGATTATCAGGCTTCCGTCAGGCAGTTCCAATAGAAAAGGGTAATTTTGGCCATATCCGGTGGCGTCGACAATCATCTCATCTTGAAATGAACTTCCATCGTCGATTGATCTCGAGATGTAGATCCGGTACAGTTCATTTCTGCCGTCCGCAGAAGCCGCTATCCATATACCGGTTGAATGTTGAAATAATATCGGACCGGTGAAAGGACAACCCGGTAATTCCCAGTCACCGAAGCTTGCTCGGACGGGAGGAGAAAACTCTGTGAAATCATCATTCGCCCGGGCTACGTATATGTCCCTTATATCGCTGATATTATTGCGGAAAGCTACCAGTACCCGGTCATCAATGCCGCCGGCTATCCATGGTCGACAGCATTCGCATGGTATCGCGTCTTCTCCCTGGATATCGGCCCTGATATTCGCAGACCAGCTTAATCCCCCATCGAGTGACCTGGTTGCGCTCACCTCGGGACAAGGCGGACATTCTCGGTAGTCAAGCCATGCCGCCAGCATAGTATTGCTCTGCCCTATTCGGCTGAGGCGGGAAAGTCCCTGAAAGGTTTCGGTCAGATCGTCGTTTAAACGAACAGCATCAGAGAAATTTCCATTGGAATATCTGATTCTGCCATAAATATCGACGTTATTAAAACCATTGCGCGCGTCAGCCCAGTTGAAAACTAAATCCCCAAGAGTATTTTGTTCGATACCTATCTTTTGCTGCGCATTTGATCGAACGTAGCCGTCTAAATCATTGATTTTGATCTCTTCGGTAAAAGTCATCCCACCATCGCTGGAGCTTCTTATAAAAATATCATAATCGTCGTTAAAAAACCGCCGGTCAGCCCAAACAGCTATAACATTACCCTGATCAGTGTATATTATATTAGCGCCTGCCTGAGCGGCATCACCGTTATCGGTATTCAGCCGCTGTACCGAAATCGGAACAAACTGAGCGTTACTGTTAACTGCCAACAGCAGGGGTATAAATAAAAAACATATCAGGTATTTTCTCAAATCATCTTCTCCCTTAAGAATCAACCAGTTACGATAATTAAAGTTAATACTAATGACTGCTATGTCAAGTAATTTTATAATGGTACCGCCTTTGATTTCCAATATTCGAGACGAGTTCAGCCCAATCCGCCGTCCGGATCAGCCACAGGCGGCTTAGTCCGGGGGTCGGATTCAAACGAAAGTGTAATCAGGTGGTTATAGAGCATATAATCCCGTCGATAATAATACAGATATGGAGTGATTATCCATAACGGGGAGGATTTATGCTTATCTGGAGTTTTGTGCTTTTGGGTCTTGGAATTTTGGCTGTTCTTGATTCCCAATTTAATTATGGCCATATTTTTCGGAGTACCAACGCAGTCGTGTATTTGCTTCTATCGCTTGGCGTTTTAATCAGAACAAAAATATTGGGAAATCAGGGATATAGAGAACGGCTTGTTAGAAAAAACATAGAATTGGAAGCTAAGGTCGAAGAATTACAACGTTCTCTAGCTCTTTTGGAAAAACGGGACGTTAAACAGAATATCCTGGCATAAGAATCCCTTATCTTTATCTATACTTACATTAGGAATACATAAAACTAAATTCCGACTGCCATAAAAGGACATATGTACGTATTGGCAAGAAGTTTCCTCCCGAGTTGAAAGAATTGCGAACCATTAAGTTTAATGTGCTTGCGCTAGAAAAGTCTTTGGTACTTTTGGCGACTTGACTAATAAGGATACTGATCGGCGAAAATACAATAAGCTGTGGGTTACCGGTTTTTTGAAACAAATTTAGCGAGGTCGATGAGATGTTTGATAATCGGCTCGATACTCCGGATATTTAGCCGGCCTGAATTATTAATAACGTGAGCTAAATTAATCCCGCCTTTTGAAAAATGCAAACCGCTAAAAGGTTCGAGGTTTATGATTTTCTCCTGTACCTGTCTTGATTTCAGGTGACTTATATCCTCTTTAGGCTTCGAAATAATAAAGTATTTCTTGTCAAAACTCTCATCGCCCGTTTGAGCCTCGAATTCGAGACCTATCTTTTTCTTGAATCGATCCATAAATATCTCATGCCGTATAGCGGCGCTGAATGTACATGGTGTAATCAGCAAAATCGAAATATACTCAACATTGTCCGCGGCTTCCATCACGCTGATTCCGGGCAATGCAAACTCGGAAATTGTCACATG
>JAZGHS010000045.1:0-24524 GCA_036481315.1 Candidatus Zixiibacteriota bacterium
GATTAAAGCCAGGACCAGCAGATTCACGTTACATTGATTTGACATACCTTTTATGGTACTGCCATGGATTATATTTTCGATTACATTGGCCAGAAGCTCGACTCCCGGAAGCCTCCTGGTGACTGGAGTGGAGAAGATATCGGTGGCGGTAAAAGCGGTATATCCTATTATCACGAGTTTTCCGGTCAATTCACGCGGGGAGATATTTTTATTCATTATATCCGACGCGGAATAGTATTTGAAAGTTTTTTCCGGTCCGCCGTAATTGACCACCAATCTCCCGCGCCTGTCGGTGGGAATTTCGCGGCCGGCCATGATTATCGAACGTCCCACATGGACGCCTATTTCATGTCGTTCAGCTCCAAGGTAGTGAGCTGCGGCCATCACAGGGGCCGACGGGTAAAACTCTCCTCTGTACCCGACAATTAAAGGATGCCATCTTACTATCCGGTCGATATCAGGAATTATATTAATAAAACCAAGGTAAGCGCTGGAATCCGCGATCGAACGTGCCGGCGGCTTCAGGGCCGACGCCCCGATAGGTGGGAATCGCGAGAACGACTCCGGATTGGAAATGGATATATACGCGCTTCGAGCCAAACCGTCGGGAAAAATCATACCTTGGGGCGGAAGTTCCGTTTTCGAGAAATAATACCCGACTATAACTTTTCCTGCCCGGGAAAGGGAATTAGCCAGCGAATCGGTATAACCCGATCTCTGCTGATATTCGTCAGACTCGAAAGTTAAATCGAGCAGGATCGTTTTGGCGTCCTGAGCAGATACAGCCTCAACCAATTCACCAATTTTATCGCGGTTCCACGGCCATTTACCCATTCTCTCCAGGCTGGCGTCGTCGATCCCGACAATAACTATATCTTCGCCTACGGCCCTCGAACCCCTCAGCCTGAAAATAGTATCCTGAAAAAGCTGCTCGGTTTTTTCAAGCAATGGGGGGTTCTCAAGATATATACTGATAACCAATACGGTTATAAGGGCATATAATATCAGACCCGAAAATCGTCTTAACATCCCTTGAGGCTCCTTTTAAGTCGGCTTCTTCAAACAGCTTTTTGGCTATATAGAACGCCAGTTATAAAAATCGGCATCTTATATTGAATGTTTAGCTGTCATCTGCAGTAAAAACCTGCCAAAGATCATGATTCTCAAGCTTACAAACCCGGCAAATAACCGTCTCGGCAGATATTTTCAGAGTATACCCCAATCGAATTAATAAAATGATGGAATCGCGAATGTGCGATTTTGCGGTTTTGAAACTTATTATCGGCCAACGGCTAAGCGGTCTATCAGGTATTCCGGAAGACCCACCTTAGCCATTACTTCCTGGGTATTTTTAACATCGTACTCTACTCGTTTGAACCTGACCGAATACTCATCGCTGTCGTAGATCAGATAGCAACAACGAGGATCACCGTCGCGGGGCTGCCCGAGCGAACCGATATTTATCAGGTAACGTTCATCGTCATTGAGAATTTCCTCGGTCTCCTTGGAAAGCGTGGCTTGTCCGGAATCTTTTTTACAGACGATATAAGGTCGATGAGTGTGTCCGACAAGGCAGATTTTCTGGGTAAAGTAGTTGAAATTCTTCTCGGCATCCTCCATATCCAGAATATAATGCCATTTTTCGGGATCCCTGGGCGAGGAATGAACCATAAGAATTTCATCCAATTCGTGGGTCAGTGAAAAATCGGACATAATCTCTATCGCTTTTTCCGAAAGCGATGTTTTTGTCCAGCCAACAGACTCCGCCGCGTATTGATTAAAATACTCGGTTTCCATAAGACCTAGTGCGGCGTAATCGTGGTTCCCCATCAGTTTGGCGACAGATATATCATTGATAAGCTTCACGCTTTCGTCCGGGCTGGGCCCATATCCGACAGCGTCTCCGAGAAAAAACAGCTTATCTATTTTTTCGGTTTTAAAATCGAGTACACATGCCTGCAAGGCTTCGAGGTTAGCGTGAACATCGGAGAAAAATCCGTATCTCATTACGCGATGCTTTCTACAAATCTATAGACCGTTTTGCCTACCTGGATAATATCATCATTTTTGAGCATGTAACGGTCGATCTCCTCGCCGTTGATTTTGGTTTTGCCTTTTTTACCAAGGTTGACGATCCAGAAATTCGCATCTTCTTTTACGACTTTGGCTTGAATACCCGATAAAAACAGCCCTTTTGCTTTGATATTGGCCAGCGATGATTTTCCTATCGTTACAACGTTTCTGTTGATAGGATATTGATCGAAATCAGCCCCGGCTTCCCCGAGCAATACCGATGTTCCGGCATCGGCGGTAATTTTTTTGTCCAGTTTGTCTTTGGCCAGAAGTTTGCGCTGTTTTTTCGTTTGCAATACCATGGTCCCATCGGCCCCAAAAGGCGACCCGGATTTTTCGGGTACCTCATGGTAATAGAGGGTATATTTGCCGATAACAATAGCGTCGTTATCCTTTAAAATCTCCTCGGATATCCGCCTCGAATTCACGAAAGTTCCGTTCAGGCTTTCATTATCTATTATTACAGCCTGTCCTTCGCTGAATTCGATCTGCGCGTGACATCGCGATACACCCCTGTTATCCAGAGCGATATCGTTATCGGGAGTCCGCCCGACCGTCACCCTCTTTTTTTCGGTGATAAATTTCTCAATTACTTTGTCTTCGAATTTCACAATTATCTCTGGCATAAGCCCCTCCCGAAAGGGCACCGCGGCAATTTGCGCAAGCGGTGACATTTTGTCAACTAATTGTTGCGTTAAAGGCGTATTTTAACCCTTATCATACCCGGCGAAATGACCTTGCAGGCCATTTCGGCATCATGTATATTGTCGGAATGATGTCGCCAGACTTTAAAGATTCCATGGCCGTAATATACGCCCCAATTGCCGGTGTCAGCGATTCGCCGTCGAGAAAAATCGCCCGGCGATTCGGCGCCGACATGACTGTTTCCGAACTTATATCAGCTGAGGGAGTTATCAGAAACAACGATAGGACGCTCCAATTAGCGCGATTCGACCGCTTCGAACAACCGTTCGGAATTCAGCTTTTCGGCGCTAATCCCGTCTCTATGGCCACCGCGGCAAAGGCCATGGAAAAACTCTCCCCCGATTTTATCGATCTTAATTTCGGATGTCCGGCCCGAAAAGTGGTGGGCAAAAACGGGGGTAGTTCCATTCTTCGTAACCTGCAACTACTAAAAGAGATAATAGAAAGCGTGACAAACGCCGTGGCTATCCCGGTTACGGTGAAATTCCGTTCCGGCTGGGACGATAATTCACCGGTCTATCTCGAGGTTGGCGAAATAGCCGCCGAATGCGGGGTGGCGGCGATAACCCTGCATCCCCGTACCAGGATGCAGCGATTCACCGGCCGGGCGGATTGGTCGCATATTAGAAAACTGAAAGAAAGCGTATCAATCCCCGTTATCGGTAACGGAGATATATTCTCCGCTAACGATGCCGCGATGATGTTCGAGCAAACCGGTTGCGACGCTATCATGGTGGGCCGAGGCTCATTTGGCAACCCGTGGATCTTCAACGAGATAAAACAGTTTTTAAAAAATGGAGAGATCCCCCCGAAACCGACAGCGAGACAGAGGATCGAGACAGCTATCGAGCATTTTGAATTGACCCTCGCGCATTTCGGGCTGCCCCACGGCGTTTATAGAATGCGCTCTCGTTTCGGATGGTATATCAAAGGACTTCCCAACGCGTCAACCATCAGAAGCCGTTTGGTTAGGCTCAATTCACCAGATGATATTATCCGCTTGCTTAGTGAATATCTCGAAAACGTTTCAAAATTAGATAGTGATAGTGGACAAACTAATACGCATTTAGGTATCGGACAAAAAATATCATGTATTCGAAACGAATAAAATCGGTTTTACAGAAGATCGCCGATGGCAAATTATCGGTTGATGACGGTTTGCGGGAACTGAGAACATACAGTTTCGAGGATATCGGATTTGCCAAGATCGATCATCATAGATCCTCGAGAACAGGGATGCCCGAGGTTATATTCGCCCCCGGCAAAACCGATCAGCAGATAATCAAGATTTTCGAAAAGATGAGCGAAGCCGGTTCTGATATCCTGGTTAGTCGCGCGGATCGAGCGGTTTACAATAAACTCAAACGAAAACACAAGAGCGTTATATATCATGAATCGGCAAGGATGATCGTGAAGACCGGTCGGCGAAAAAAACCGATTTCTTCGGAAACCATCGCCATCGTCACAGGCGGAACCTCCGATATCCCCGTAGCCGAGGAAGCGGCGGTAACGATCGAGACGTTCGGTGGAAAAGTAGAGCGGATATTCGATGTCGGGGTTGCCGGTATTCACAGGCTCCTGTCGTTCCATGAGAATCTACAGAAGGCGAAGGTAGTCATAGTGGCGGCCGGTATGGAGGGCGCCTTGCCGTCGGTGGTGGGAGGACTTGTTACCGCCCCGGTGATCGCGGTGCCGACATCCATAGGTTATGGCGCGTCATTCGGCGGTTTAGCGGCCCTTTTGGCCATGCTCAATTCGTGCGCTCCGGGTGTTACGGTTGTCAATATCGATAACGGTTTCGGCGCGGCCATGGCGGCGTTGAAGATAGTGAAAAGGAAATAGACAATTCAGATGGCTGAAAAAGTATTCATTTCATTCAGCACAGATTGGGACCAGATAAATTACTTTGGGGAATTGATTAGTTCTTTAGGTTTCGAGCCTATTATAGTAGAAAAGAAGGAAAGTCTTGGAAAAAATCCAGAAGATAAAGCACTTTACTATATGGAACAATGTGGCAAGATAATATTTATTGTCACAGCAGACACTGTTGACAAGAACGGAAAATTCCACCCTAAATCTAACGTGGCCATGGAAATAGGGTGGTCAGAGAAATATTTTAAGGATGAAGATAAGATATATATATTAGTTGATGAAGCAAAACTACCTTCAATGAAGAATAATACGTATATCTCTTTCAAAGAAGGAAATTACATTCGCGCCATTAAACAACTTATTAAGGAATTGGGATACAAGAAATCAATAAGCGTCAATAATAATAAAGACGAAATAGATCTTTCTGAACAAGAAATTTACTGCCTGTTTATTCTCGCAAACCAAAAACATCTAAAGCTTAATAGGCCTACAGTATTTACTTACCTTAATAGAAAATTTAATATTTCGACATATACTTTTAATTTGGCTATTGCAAATCTTATAAGAGATAAATTTATAGCAGAAGGAACCGTAGCAGGTGGTCAGGAATATGCCGGAGACATTTATTTCAAAATATTAGACAGAGGAATACAACTTCTTGATAGAATATCAAAAATGAATAAGAATAAAGGCGAAAAAACTGAAAAAATCTCAACTAATCAAATTGCTTTTCTTAATGTATTGCTTGAAAGTGAAAATGATAAGTTAGATAGTGAGGAATTATTTAAACATCTTACCGAAAATATAAGTATGACGAAAGGCGATTATAAATTATTAGCGGCTGATCTTATAGAGAAGAATTTGATTGATCGGGAAGTTACTATAAGTCCAATAGCTTTCGGCGGTAAAACACAAATTTATGTTCTTACGCCAAAAGCCATAAAATTACTTAGTAAGATGAGAATTTGAATAGGATTATTAAAAAATGAAAACCGCCTACTTCGATTGCTTCTCCGGTGTCGCCGGAGATATGATAATAGGGGCGTTACTCGATGCGGGTTTACCGTTTGACAAATTCAAATCCGAAATCGAGAAGCTACGACTTACCGGATACGAGCTTAAATCCGAACGAGTCACTAAGAATCATATCTCCGGAACGAAATTCACAGTTGAACTAACCGAAAAACAGCCTCATCGAAAGCCGGGTGAGATTATCGCGATTATAGAAAATTCCGGTCTCGATAAAGAGATCAAGATAAATTCCATAAAGATATTCAACCGCCTTGCCCGGGCCGAGGCGGCGGCGCATGGTGAATCGATGGAAAATGTACATTTCCATGAGGTCGGGGCTGTCGACGCGATAATCGATATCTGCGGCGCGGTGATCGGGCTTGAGATGATGGGAATCGAAAAAGTATATTCATCGTCGATCTCTCTCGGAACGGGAAATATCAAGACCGAGCATGGGTTGATGCCCGTCCCGTCGCCTGCAACTACCGAGCTTGTGCGAAGCGTTTCCGTGCGATTAACCGATATCGAATCCGAGCTGACCACTCCCACGGGCGCGGCCATACTTACTACCATCGCCGAGTTTTCAAAACCGGAAGGGTTGAGTATCGAAAATACAGGCTACGGCGCCGGCAGCCGGGATCTTCCGGGCTTGCCTAATCTATTGCGGGTTTTCACGGGCGAGATTTACGAAAAACTCGAATCGGATCGTATAACGGTGATGGAAACCAATCTCGACCGGGCGACACCGGAGATGATCGGTCAGCTTATCGACGATGCCTTGGCGGGTGGGGCGCTTGACGTTTTCATCACCCCTATTCTGATGAAAAAAAATCGTCCGGGGCATCTGCTGACCCTCTTATGCGAGCTAGAGAAAAAGGATAAATTAGCGAAAATGGTTTTCACTCGGGGGCTGACCCTGGGAATCAGGATTCGGGAAATATCGAGGATGAAACTAAAGCGAAAAGAGTTGAAAATCACTACTTCCGGGGGAGAGGTCGCTGTGAAGGTGGGAAGTTTCGACGGCACCAGTATACTCCTGCCGGAATTCGACGATATGGCTGAAGCGATGAGACAATCTGGTAAAAGTTACGATGATATATATTTTGAGATAAAGCAGTCTATGGGAAAGGAGATATAGATGGCAGTTGGTGCGGGGGTTCTGACATTCGTGGAGATTAACGACAGTAAAATAACGCCGGCCTCGAGGCAGGCGGTAGGTGTGGCCAGGAAACTGGCCGACGAAAAATCGTGGAAAGTAACATCGGTTTTGATAGGCGATTCGGTCTCTAATTTAGCCGATGAGCTTTTCGCTATGGGGGCGGACAAGGTTGTTGTCTGTGATTCCCCCGAACTTAAACATTATTCCGATGAATCGTTTTGTAAGATAATTGCCGAGGTTGCCAGAGGCGATGGTATCGCCGTCATACTTGGTGCGGCGACGTTTCTGGGAAAATCATTATTCGGACGGCTCTCGGCAACACTGAACTCGGGGCTGGCCGCGGAAATTATCGATATCGAATGGGATGGCGATACTATTCTGGGGACTCGTCCCGCATACGGCGGCAAGGCGATAATCAAAGTGTCGCCGGTGGGGCCTGGTCCTCAGATGGCCACGATCCGCCCAAAGGCGTTTGACGACCCTGTTATCACAGAGGGGCGTTCCGGGGAAAAAGTCGATATCGCTTACGATCCGTCAAAATTCGGTTCCAGGACGAAGGTAACCGATCAATTTGCCGAATCGGGGCAGGAGATCAGCTTAACCGACGCCGACATTATCGTCTCCGGCGGACGAGGCCTCCGAGATCCGGAGAATTTCAAGCTTATTCGCGATCTGGCCGGTGTACTCAACGCCGCGGTGGGAGCGTCGAGGGCTACTGTTGACGCCGGTTGGATACCATACGCGCATCAGGTGGGGCAGACCGGTAAGACGGTCACTCCGAAACTATACGTGGCCTGCGGAATTTCTGGCGCGATTCAGCATCTGGTGGGCATGCAATCGTCGCGGACGATTATCGCCATTAACCGCGATGAAGAAGCGCCGATTTTCAAAGTGGCCACCTATGGCATAGTTGGCGATCTCTTCGAGATATTACCCAAGTTGACCGAAAAATTGAAGCAAATGGCGGGGTAAGAATCGGTTTCATGGAATGTTACATTCATACCCTGGCCGGGGGGATAATCACCGTATCGGTATTGCTATCGGATTATTCGGGAGCTGATGTTCGTATAATTGTATCAAGGAGGGAATATGGGATGCGTTAATATTAAAAAAGTATTTTTTTTCACGGTCATTATCGTCATCTCAACTCCCCTTTTACTATTCGCCTCGGATAACCCGAACCGCTTCGATAATTTTCTCGGCACCGAATGGTACGGCATATATCTGCAGGGTGGGAAAATCGGATACGCGTCAACCACTATAGAGAAAACTAATTATCCCATCGACGGCTGGAGGATGAACACCGATATGACTATGATCATCAGCATGATGGGAACGACCGACACCATAACCACTAAAGATGTTCGTCTGTTCGAATCGCCGGGCGGTGAGCTATATTCGAGTAGAGCGGTTATATCGGGCGGCACCGGAGATATAACGATTGAGGGTTCAAAGGAAGCCGACGAATATATTGTTACAACCAATATCGGAGGACAGGCCATAACGAAGCCGTTTCCCTTTCCGCTCGATTATCTCGACAGCCTTGTCTTTTTAAAAACCAAAGTATCATCGGGGGATCTTTCGATCGGCGATAGTCTACTTATCTCGTCATTCGATCCGATGCCTCCATTGACCGGAAAAGTACATCAATCGGTGAAAATTACTTCGAAGGATGTTTACGTTTTCAACGGCGTCCCCACCGACGTTTACACTGCCGAGTGGACTATACTCGAAATGGGAGTAACGGGCAGAACCATTATAGATATAACCGGGCGAGAACTTGAATATACCCCCGGCGGTGGGATATTATGGAAGCTCGAAACCGAATCAATGGCCAAAACCCTCGACGTTACCTTCGATTTTCTGACGGATAACTTGGTATATCCGCAAAAAACAATCGAAGATCCTCAATCGCTGAAATCGGTGAAACTGCTTATTAGCGGTATTGGCGAAGAGGATATACTTCGCACCGAAGGGCAAACGGTCACGAAGAGGGATTCCGGGATACTCGAAGTCGACATAGTACGATCCGAATTACCGTCGAAAACTCTGGAACTTCCTATCGAATCGGCGAGGCTGAAACCGTTTCTGGAAGCGGGACCGTATATACAATCGAATTCCGACGAAATAATAAATCTGGCGAGAGAGATTGTAGGCGACGAGAAAAACTCCTGGGAGGCAGCCCAGTTGATCGGTTATTGGGTTTATGCAAATATTGAAAGGCGGTTTACGCCCGATCTCTCCAACGCTTTACAAACCTTGCATTCAAAGCAGGGTGATTGCGGGGAATATGCCGCCCTGACGGTTGCCTTGATGAGAGCAGCGGGGATTCCGACCCGGCCGGTCGCAGGACTCGTTTACTGGCCGCCCGGCGATGGTTTCGGGTATCATGCCTGGGTTGAGGTATTTGTGGGGGAGTGGGTCATGATGGACCCGTCCTGGGATGAGGACCTGATCAACCCCTCGCATATCGCGCTGGCCAGAGGCGATATAATCGATCAGGTCGGTATCCTGACTCGGGTCATGGGCAAGATGGGGATAGAAGTGCTGGAGGCGAGGTAACACTCATTTGGATTCTCGTAGGGGCCAGGCATGCCTGACACCTATAGATTATTTCCGTAGGGGCCGGTCTCAGACCGGCCCGTTGTTTAACCACGGTTTTCGGGTCGATCTTAGTTCGACCCCTACGGACATACCTCTTGAATATTGTTACTATTATTGAGTATATTAATATAGACAACTGGTTTAGACATCTACGGAAAATCTAAAACGATATAAGGGAATAGATAATACCCGTACCGACACAAAAGCAAACCGAAGAATGGCGCACCCGCTGGGGGTCCGTACGTAATCCCGATGATGTTCAACGAATACGGGATATTGTGAAAATCATACAGAAAACCATTTACGATGAATATGCTGCCGAAGTTGAATTGATTGAATACCTTAAGAAAAATATGAACATAGAACCTATCGCGGATACGGATTTTTTGGAGACTGAAATAATTGTTCCCGATCTTCGCGGTTTTCCGTTAAACTTCATTCCTGAAACGGATCGCAATCTTAAAAACGTAAACATGGATAACTGGCATCTCGAATCGGCAAATTTAGTCGCGGCCCGTCTCGAAACGGCTGATTTGAGTTTTGCCCATCTCGAATCGGCTGATTTGCATTATGCGCATCTCGAATCAACAATTCTAGCCGGAGCGCATTTCGAATCGGCTATTTTGGAGAGAGCCCATTTCGAAATGGCTTTATTAACGGATGCCCATCTCGAATCGGCTAATTTGAGTTATGCCCATGTTGAATCCGCTTATTTGGAGGATGCCCATTTAGAATCGGCCAATTTTAGCTCCGCCTTTTTATACAAAAAAGATTATGTGCCCGCAGAGAAGTTAGTTCAAAAATTTGAAGGCAATGAACAACTTGTTGAAATCGAAATGAAGGCTGACTTCACCGGCGCGACTTTCAAACCGAGATTCTGGCATCAGTTGTATAGGTTCAAGCTCAGTAGATACAGGCATTACTTCAAACCGAGAAAATGGCAACTCCCCAAATATGGCCCGGGTTTTCCATTCAATACGCGAAGACCATTCAAAATGAAAGAGACCGCGCTTCCGCTAATCTTTGGCAGGCTCAAAACCGCCAATTTTTTAGGCGTCTCCACGGAGGGGGTGGATTGGTCGGGCAACAGGATGCTGGAGCGCTATATCAAAGATCAGCAATTTATTGACGAATTCAGAAGAAATCATCGAGTACTATATTTGCTGTGGAACGCCACATCAAAATGCGGACAGAGTGTGCCACGGTTGGCGTTCTGGATATTGTTCGTGATCTTCGGATTCGCGTTAATATTTCATAATTTTGAAGTTGTTAATCTGCTTCAACAGGAGAAACTTCCTGGTTTTTGGGCGCCGTTATATACGTCGGTTAATATATTTTCGAATCTTGGTATGGGAATCAAAGAACCGGCTTCCAAAATAGGCGCGGTATTAATTATGATAGAGACGATGTTTGGTTTTGTTGCGCTTGGGTTGTTATTGACTGTGGCCGGTTCCCGTTTCGCCCGGCGGTCGTAGATATTTCTTTATGCTATGCTGTGGGGAGACAAGCTCCCCACCTACATTAAGAATTATAAAACTGTCAGGAAGGGGTTCCTGACAGCGCAAGTATTATTATTTATCTTGATTAAATACTACTCCACCAGCGGGGTCTCACCCTCGGTCCTGGCGATCACCACCGCGCCGCAGGAATCGGACCAGACATTAACCGACGTACGGCACATATCCAATATGCGGTCGAAAACCTGGATAATGGCAATCCCCTCGAACGGCACACCGATTGCCGCCATGATCATGGGGATGGTCGCCAGCGATGCTTTGGGGATTGCCGCCGTTGCCACCGACGCCGCCAGCGCGGTCAGCACGACGATGAACTGCTGTACTATATCGAGATGGATACCGTAGGTCTGAGCGATAAACAGAACAGCCCCCGCCTCATATAACGCGGTGCCGTCCATATTGATAGTCGCGCCCATCGGAAGCACGAAACTAGTGACTTTGTTCGAGACTCCGGCGTTTTTCTCAACCCGTTCCAGAGTCAACGGCAATGTCGCCCCGGATGACGCTGTCGAGAAGGCGGTCAGAAGCGCCGGGCTCATAGCCTTTACATGTTTTAGCGGGTTTACTTTGCCGATAAATTTCAGCATGAGGGGTAATGTTACAAAGGCGTGAATAATAAGCGCGCCTAAAATACAGAGGAAATATATCACCAACGGCCCTAAAGTGTCGAAACCGGTGGTGGCCACAACGCCGGTTATCAGCCCGAAAATCCCCAGAGGCGCTACCATTATTACAAGGTGCGTTACCTTCATCATCACCTGGAAAAAGGCCTGGAAAAAGTCAGTCAATAAAACGCGTTGTTTATCGGGTAGACGAGTGATGAATATCCCCACCAAAATGCAAAAGAAGATCAACGGTAATATGTCGCCATCGGCCAACGCTCTGATAAGATTCGGCGGGATCATCTTGAGAATGAGGCCGTAAACCGAATCCCAGACGCTTTTTGACGCTGTAAACGCTTCGGGTGTCTCGCCGAGATCGAAATTGACCCCGAAACCGGGCGCGACCGCGTTCATTATGATCATGCCGACTATGATGGCCATTATAGATGTGGACATATAATAGGCAAAGGTCTTCCAACCCAACCTCCCAAGCCCCTCGCCGCCGCCGATACTGGTTATGCCGGAGATCAACGACGCGGCGATTAATGGGATTATGATCATCCTCAAAAGACGGATAAACAGATCGCCCAGCGGTCCGGCGATTACCATTGCCGGTTCGCCGATCAGCCAGCCGGTGAGGATGCCCAGGCCGATTCCAATGAAAATTCTGGTGGTAAGATTGATCTTTTTCAGAGTAGTGAAGAAGCTCATGCTCTATTTATGCGTTATAACGGGGAAAATATCCAGTAAAAAATGAGAAAAAGCGGGACGTACTTAAAATAAGCCCCGCAGCCGTATTTTAAAGATCGTTGATATTCTTAACCGTCACTGGTCCCAAGGTTTCCAGATCTTTTTGAACATCCTTCGCTTTGGAAACCACCACGAACACGATATTTTCGGTGTCGATGATCTTTTCGGCGATATCGAGGACATCCGATTTTTTCACCTCGAGGATATTTTTCGTGAAATCCTCGATATATGATAAGGGGAGGTCGTAGAGTTTTACTTTGATGATCTCCCTCGCCACCCGCGACGGCGTCTCCAGGGTGGTGGGATAATAACCGGTGTAGAAACTGACAGCGTTTTTGTATTCGTCGTCGCTCACCGGGTTTTCGGCCATATCCTTCATGATTCTCATAGCCGCGTCGATTGCTCTTAATGTGGAATCGTTCTCGGTGAATGTGTTGCAATAATACGCGCCGGGAAGAATATTGAATTCGTTTACGGTTCGGATATCGTAGGTGAGCCCGGCCTCGTCGCGTACCTGCTGCATCAAACGGTTAATGAACGATACCCCGGAACCGAGAATGTAATTCATGACCATAAACGAGTAGTAATCGTCGCTTTGCCTGGTGATGCCGAAATTTCCGAAACGGATATATGTCTGGGTAGCGTCCGGTGTATCTATAAGTAAAACCCGTTTGCCCTCAACGGCCGCCGGGGACGTTACATGCGTTTGAGGTATCGATTTTTTCTCCCAATTATCGAAAAATTCCGACACCCTTTCAATGGCCGCGACGGGTTCGATATCACCGGCGATGACCAGAAAGGAGTTATTGGGACGAAAGTAAGTATCGTAAAATCCGACAACATCATCACGCCCGATCTCTTCCAGCGATTCCTTTGTCCCTGCGAGGGGATGGCCGTAAGGATGAGATCCGAAAAGTTCGGTATCGAACGCGTTGGCGCATACTTTTGACGGATTATCTTTGGATTGAATTATCTCGCTTAATGTTTTCTTGCGAAGCCTCTCGATCTCCTCGTCGCTGAAAACAGGATTTATGATAATATCGGAAAGAAGGTTTAAGGCAACGTCAAAATGACGTACCAGCACGCCGGAATTTATATAGATGGCGTCCCGGTCAGCCGAACCGGTGAGGGAGCCGCCGACAAAATCGATCTCCTCGGCGATTCCTACCGCCGTCCTGGTTTCGGTGCCTTTGCTGATCATATTGGCGGTGAAATTGGCAAGCCCTTCTTTGCCAGGCTTATCACAAATAGATCCAGACGCCATGACCATATTGAAATAAACAACCGGAAGTTCGTGGTTTTCTATTATGATTATCTCCAGGCCGTTCTCAAGCGTTTTTTCGGTTATCGGCGGAAGTTTGATATCGCCGGCGAAAGATACCGCCGTTAAACAAAGCAGAGTCGAAATTAATATTGTGATCATTTTTTTCATCGTATCCTCCAGCGATCATTCATCAGCGGTAACATCGGCTGTCTCTTGAGCTTCCTCGGGTATTAAGGTGACGACCGTCCTACGGTTCTTAACGAGATATTCTGCGGCCACCCTCATCACGTCATCCGCGGTAACCTTCTGTATATTGTCGGGATATTCGTAAATGTTACTGTAATCGTCGGTGTTGATTTCAAAGATGCCAATGTTGAAAGCCCTGTTGGTGTTCGATTGCAAACCCATTATGAAATCAGACTCCATCTGGTTTTTAGCTTTCTGCAATTCATCGGGGGAGACCGGCTCCGACGTTAGCTTCGCGATCTCCTCGAAAACGATACTTTTGATATCCTCGATATCCGAGCCGGGAGTCGCCTGGGCGGAAACATAGAACAGGTAAGGATCGTGATGAGCTTCCGCCTCGCCATCGATAGATACCGCTTTTTGCTCCTGATAAACGAGACGTTTCTGCAATCGCGACGATTCCCCGTCGAACAGGATTTTCGCGGCGACCTCCAGAGGTGTGATATCGGCATGAGCGGCGCCAGGGATTTTGTAACCGGCAATCATGGCAGGAAGCTGTGCCGCGCGTAAAAAATCGATTCTTTTTTCACCCTTTTGCTCCGGTTCGATCGATTTTACCGGGGGAGGAGGCTCTTCCGCTTTCAGCGGACCAAAATATTTCTTTACCAGCTTCATTGTTTTCGGTGGATCGAAATCGCCGGAAATAATCAGGAAACTATTATTCGGCGCATAATGAACGCGGTAGTATTCAAGACAATCCTCGAGAGTTATGGCTCGCAGATCGTCTAAAAACCCTACTACTTCCCACCGGTAAGGATGAGATACAAAGGCGTTATTTATCAACACCTCGTACATCGATCCCTCGGGAGAATTATCCACCCCCCAGAGTCGTTCGTTGATTACCACATTTCGCTCGGAATCGACATTTTCCTCGTCTAACGTGAGGTTTCTGTTCCGATCGGCCTCCAATTCAAGCACAAGCTCGAGCTTATCCGACGGCATGACTTCGTAGTAAGCGGTATTATCGAGCCATGTCCAGGCGTTATCCCAGCCGCCGTTGGACTCGACAAGCCTATCGAATGTACCGCCCGGGTACTTCTCGGTACCTTTGAACATCAAATGCTCGAAAAGATGCGATATGCCGGTTATCCCGGGACGCTCGTTTCTGCTGCCGGCTTTATACCAGACCTGCACGGTTATCGACGGGCATGAATGATCGGGGATCAAAAAAACCGTCATCCCGTTATCGAGAGATTGTTTCTCCACCGGGAAAGCGAGTTGGCCTGCAAGCGCGGTCGACGCCAAGACCAGTACAATAATTAATGATATTTTCATCCCACCTCCTGTTATTCTATCTCTATATCAAAGGGCAATCTTAATTGCCATCCTTTCAACGCGGGCAACTCGAAGCCGCCTGTTAGCGACGATCCGATCATGGGAAAATCAGGCAAGACGAAAAGGGAAAATCCTTTTTTGGGATAGGTGTCGATAATCAGTTTTTCCTCGGGCTCTATGCCCGCTTTTTGCCGGGCCTGTTCTATCGCCTCCCATATTCCGCCATAAGAATCTATCAACCCATGCTGTATAGCCTGCCGGCCTGTCCATACCCTGCCCTGACCTATAGCGTCGACAGAATCGAAATCGATCTTCCTCCACGTAGAAACCTTGGATACGAAATCGTTATAATAATGCCATATTTGCTTTTCAACATGTTCGATTTCTTCATTCGTTGCGGGACGATCCATAGATGTTATATCGGCGTGTTTGCCTCTTTTTAGCGTTTTCTTCTTAAGCCCGATCTTATCGTAAAAACCGGATAAATCCACTTTGCCCATTATCACCCCTATGGAGCCTGTAATAGTCCCCGGCGAGGCAAGAATCTCATCGCCCGGGCAAGAGATATAATATCCTCCCGACGCCGCGACGCCGCCCATAGTGACAACCAGCGGTTTTTTCCCCTTGAGAAGCTCTAGTTCCCTGTAGATACGATCCGACCCGAAAAGATCGCCCCCCGGCGAGTCGACCCGCAATACAACAGCTTCGATACTCTTATCCTTGCGTACACTCGCGAGACTCTTGGCAAGCGTATTTCCTCCCACGACTTTGCCCTGGATGAAATCGTTTCCGCTGTTGCCCGCCACAATAGCTCCGCCGGCATAAACCACCGCTATTTTACGAGGTTCGCTCCAACGCGGATTATAATCTTCGGTTTTATAGAATTTCGTCAAATCGATATGCGGCATTTTTGAATCGTCTGCCTCGCCTTCGACTAACTCGTCGTAATAACGTAAATCGTCAACAAGATTAGCTTCGAGCGCCGCCCGCGCGGTGTAGGGTCCATCGTTGATCAATCGTTTGACATCCCCGGGAAGTACTTTCCGTCCATTTGAGATTCCATCTATCATCTGATCATAGAGATCGTCCAATAGCCAGTTAATCTGCTCCTCGGCGGCGTCGGTAAGCCCCTCTTCAGTAAAAGCGTTGCCTGCGGTCTTATGGGGCCCCGTTCTGATAACGGTTGCCTTGACGCCTAATTTATCCATCATACCCTTATAAAATGTTGCTCGGGCCGAAAGACCGTTAAGCATAAGATAACCGGTAGGATTTATTATGATCTTATCTGCCGCCGACGCGAGATAGTAAGAGAGATTTCCGCCATTTTCCAAATAAACGGTTACATTTTTCCCGTTTTTTCGAAATTCTGTTACCGCACTCCTGATTTCCTGTGCGACGGCGAAACTCATTTTTATCTCATCTATTTTTAAAAGTAATCCGTGTATGCGATCATCGCCAGCTCCCTTGCGAAGCGCGGTAATCATCTGAAGAAAAGTAATTTTGGAGGAAGCGAATAAAACCTTCCTTTCAGGTTCATCGATAATATTGTTACCCAGGGTCATCGTCCCGGTTTTACCCTGTCCAGGCAATACTGAATTATAACGAACCTCTCCAAACTCGACAAAGTAGCTTCCGCCGACATACTTCCGCGAGTTATTCAGTCTCCCCTGGGATCCCACTTTCATTCGCTCAAAATCAACGGTAAGGCCGATCCTAAACGACCCCTCGGTTCGGTAATCGGCGCTGAAATGTATTCCGCGATATGGCTCCATCGCCACCCGAAGGTTGCCTTCCGACTTGTTTAAAAATTCTTCTTCGATCCAGCGTAGATCGTACGATAAAGTAATTTTTCCGCTGAAAGGGTGTACGGCCATGCCCGGTCTGTAAAGTCTCTTATGCTTATCCTGCCCGAATCGGGGCTGGTTCAGTCTATCAACTACTAAGCCGAACGAGACAGACGGACGCGGTCTGTATAACATCCCGATCTTCCAGTTCTTCATTTTCTTATACAACTCATCGGCCCCGCCGAACCAGCTGTATGAAAATCCCAGATAAAAATTGGTGGCTATCCTATCGCCCATTGCGAAAGTGTATTTTCGACGGAATTGGCCGGTTGTGTGATTAAGCCATTCGAGTCCGAAAAATCCCCTGCGGGAACCGATTAGTAAAGCGTCGTCGCCTCCATATGTGGAATCGGTGAAACTGTGTGTGTACCTGACTCCCATGGCGCTGTAAAAAGAGAGCCCGGCCGGGTTGGTGACGCCGGATGTCACATATTCGGCGGTCGCCACCGACTCCGATTGAAACTCCAAACCATCAACAGGATCGGCCGATAACATCCCGCCTGAAAGAAAAAATATTACGCTCCATAAAATTACACATCTCATTAAATCTCCTTTGTGATATCCGGCAGGATAATATGGCAAGCTTGAGGGTGTAATCAAGATAATTATTGACCGAGGATGGTGATATCGCCGATACCGCCGATATTTACTTCGATCCGGGATTCACCGTCGCCCGCCACAGCTTCCAGGCGGGTGCGATTCAAAACGGTCGGAATCAGGTTTAAATCCCGCGTATGTATTCGTCCGCCACTTTCGACTCCGGCGATTATCTTAGCCGATAAATCCGCGGGGCAATTCAGGTTAACATTGCTGTATTCGGTGGATATATATACGTGGCTGTTGGAAATCTCCAAAAAATCCACGAAAATCGGGGCGTGACTAGTCTCAATTTTGGAATGACCGTGATTGATATCCGCTTTGGTGATGTTAATCGGCTCATACGACGTTTCGCAGATTAGCTCTCCGGTAATATCGTAGACAGTCAATTCGCCATAAGAAGTTCTCAACACGACCGATCCGTCCGGAGCGTCAATTCCCTTAACCTCGATGCTGGAATGTGTCGTATATGCCTCCACAGGCCCCTGAATGTCGGTCAGCTTAATCGCGCCGTCGGTGGTTTGAAACAGGGCGTATCCGGATGGCACGATTATATCGGTCGCTAATATTCCGCCGTTCTGGGTTTCTATATCAATCTCGCCCTTTATCACGTGGAGAGTAACGTCGCCATGCGTGGTGGATGCAGTCACGGAACCGTAAATCCTCCGTATATCCAGAGCGGAATGAGTCGATTCCAAATCGATACCCTGAAAAGGGCCCTCCACCACGAACTTCATAAAATTAATCTCTCCGATAATTTTCATTTTCTCGGGCAGATTAACCAGAACTTCCAAACTCACGCCGTAATCACTGCCCTCCCAAGGCGCCTGCGACGGAGAAAGAATTATTAGAGTCGCGCGATCATCCCGGATATCGAGTTTGATGTCTATTAAATCTAGAAATCGGGTCGATTCCGATTTCGATGATGTCCGGGCGGTTTTCTCAAATGAAATAACTATATCCTCGGTCTGACGCGAGACAATCCGGATTTCGCCCGCTAAATTTTTGCTTCCCTTAATCTGAAAAACCTGCTGGCCCGATAATTCCCCTCGGAGCATGCCCGATTCAATTATCAATTCATCGGCGAACGCTTGCAAGCACCCAAACAGCAAAAGGATAACCGTCGCAAGAACTTTTATTTCTCTTTTATTCATCATCTATCTTACCCATATTAATATACGGAAATTAAAATTGAGTGTTTCCTTTAAAAATCCAATATCCTTTCATCAAACACAGCCCCGATCACCACGCGCCCGACATCACCCAATGATTCCGGTGAACATTTATCAGGCGTATCCTCCTGAGTATGCCAATATGGATAATTAAAGTCTATTATGTCAATAGCTTTTATCCCGGCTTCTATCAGAGGTATATGATCATCCGATACCGTGTCCTTAACAGCATCCTCGAAAGCACCAGCGCCGACCTCCGAGGCAATTTCCCAAATATAATCATTTAGATCTTTCGAGTATAATTCCGATACCGCTTCCCTGTATATCCGAAGATCCGAATCCCCGATCATATCTACAAGAATGGCCGCTCTGGGACGATATCCGCGAAGGTTGCGCACGAAATGCTTCGAACCGAGAAACCAGCCTCCCGGCCATTCATCGGTCCCGTAATCCTCACCATCGAATAAGACGATATCGATACCCACCGGGGGACGATGATCTTTCAACAGGCGACCGATCTCGAGAAGGAGAGCGGTACCCGACGCTCCGTCGTTGGCGCCCGGTACCGGAAGCTCATGCTTGCCACTATCAGGATCCATGTTGGAATAGGGACGGCTGTCCCAATGAGCGCAAAGCATTATTCGTCTGTCACTGTCCGGATAATAGGAGGCGATAATATTCAGCATCTCCTTTTCCGCGCCCGCGATTGAATCGAATACGGTAAATCGTTGAACCCTGCATATGTCTGTTGTTTTTCTTAATTCTTCAAAAAGAAACCGACCCGTTTCCCTGTGAGCCTCTGTTCCCGCTACTCTCGGGCCGAAAGAACATTGCCTGACAAGGTCGGCATATGCCCGCTCGCCGTCGAAAACCGGAACGTCCGAACAGGCGGATAAAAATACCGATAATAAAATAATTAACAGCGCTGCGATTTTCGAATTTATCAAAATCTGATCTCCGTCCATATGCCCAGCTCTCTAACATGGTGTTTTCTTTTTTGAATTTTATCGTCGGAATCGTTCCATCGCGCCCGTAATCCGCCGGTTATCGCTTTTGAGAACTGGTAGGATAATTTCGGCTCGATAGATGTGCTCTTCCGGTTAACGTCAACCGATTTCCTTCCGCTTGTGATCGATTCCGATTTCGAACTGTTGATACCGATATCGAGAGAAACGGAAAGTTGGCTGTTGAATTTTATTCTTTTTAATAACGGGAGTTTTAACCCCTTCGGAGCGGAAAAAGTATATGTTACATTCAATTTCAAATTGCCGTCGTTTCTTTCCACCTGTCTGTCCGATTGTCCGGCGCTTTTCAGGTTCTTGGAGGAAGCGGTGGTTTTATCGTAACGGATGGAACCTCTTATATTACCCCTAAAATTCAAGGTCAGGCTTGCCAGCGGGGCATATCGTTTTTCGGTTTCACGGGTGTATAACTCGTCGGTATCGGCGTTGCCAGTTTCATCCATTTTTTTTGAATACGAAAATTGCCAGCCTACCGTTCGGGCAAACGATTTAAAAAGTGAAATTTTTTCAATTCCCGAAATGTTTAATGTAACGCTCGGGAAAGTAATTGATTTTGTCTCCGTCGGGTCGGTTGTTCCGCGCCGATTTATCGATATTCGCCGATTATACGAGGTAGTTATATCGAACCCTCCGAAAGGCTGGAAACCCGAATCGATATTATAGGTATCAGTCGAAGTGGTATTATCCGACCCGACTAATCCGCCGGTCGATTTTACGGCCGCTTGCGGGTTATCGGAGAAAGCGAACCGGTATTTCCAGCTCGGCCTTTCAATTAATCCCTGTTTGTTTAACCTCTTGTCTTTTTGAATCGAAGCCCGGATCGGCTTTATGGTTTTTACGGTTCCGGCTATTTTTTTCAGAATCTGAAGAGGCGAAATCTGCCGCCGACTTTCCGTTAAATCATCATCATCTAACTCATCATCCGCTTCGCCATTCTTTTTTTCATCGGGCCCCTGATCGTCAATCTTATCCTTACCCTTCCGTTCCCTTTGACGAGGCGGGTTGCCGCGTTTGGCGCGGGGGAATAGCTGCGAAATCTTCAGAGTAAAATCACCTTTAATCGATCCCTGAAGATCGGTGGTTCTGGTGGAATCTAAATTCCTCTTGAAATCCGAGTTTTCGTTGTATGTCGAGTTGAATGAAAACCTGTTATCCAGAATATTAGCGAATTTCGGTTGAAAACTGGCGTCGAATCGCTGGCCGAATTGTACCTCACGCCCGAGTTTTAATTTTGATGGATTTATACTCGGTTTGAAATATTTCTCGTCGGTTAAATCTCTTAGCGATGTCCGGCTATAGTTGGATCGGAGATTCGAAAACGGCTCGAAACTGATATTTCCAGCCAGAGACAGATCTTTCTTGCGGGCCGCGGTGATGATCCCTCTGAGGTTTTTATTCATCGTATTATTACCGTTAACTTCCGCGGAAAACCCTATTTTCGACGGAACGTAGGAAAATTCCGAGTTTGAAAATGATTGAGGAATAAACAGGTATTTTGTCCATCCGAACGGTTTAAAGGACGGTTTTTTACTTACCTGGTAATCATACGTTCCTTTACCCTGGTATCTTACCAGGTCACTAGTGGGCGTAGCCGGTGATGATCCCACGGTCCTGGAATAAGTATAATTGGCGGTTATCCGATTCAGTGTTAAATTCCAGATCGGATTCGGCGTCCGCTTATTGAAAGATAAGTTCCCTCCATAGCTTCTTTGCTCGCTCTCCGTCCTCTGTTCGTCCCGGGCATTCTCCAAAAGAATCACGTCGGAACCCGGCTTCAAACGGGGCAGAGACAGCGTTTTTTGCCATGAATAATTTAGTGGCAACGATAACCCCAGGGAAGGCGGAAAGAGCTTATTAGCGGCAACCCTTAATCGTGCCGATCTGCTCGATGTTGTCGCGCCTGACGATTTTTTCGCCGATAACGGGAAGAAATCGGCGCCCATTTTCTGGTACGATAACCCGAGATCTATCAAGTCGGAAAATTTCAAATTGGCTTGTATTCGCCCGGCAAAATCACTTTTTTTCCTGATATCGGTTACCCGTAACTCGTCGAGCCATACCTCACCGGTCTTCAATCCCGATAAATCCTCGGCAATCTCGATACCCACGATAAACATCTTCACCTGTGACAGCGACGGATTCCCGAAGACCCGGTAATTGCCGTCAGTAGTATCGGCCTCGGAAAGGGGGATAGAATCGGGAAGAGTTTTATGAAGCTCGTATTTTAGGTTGGTTAATTTGATGAAATCTATCTCAACCCAGTTGCCATCGACCCAATCGGGCTGCAGCACGGTATGATACTCATAGAAATTGGCTCCGTCCTGAGTCATGCGGAAGAAGAAGGTGATGTTACTATCGGCCGACGACGAATCGCCGTGAACGTACATCTTGAGTTTTTGGTATTGAGTATAATCTTCCGGCTGAAATAGATTCCAGTAAGCCCCGGCCACATGACCGGCGGACATGTTCTGGTATGATAAAACTAACGATTGCTCTTTTTCACGAAGCCCTGTTTCCCTATCGAGTTCCCCGGCGATACCCGGCGGAGGTTCGTAATTGAGATTTTCATGGGTGTTCTTGGTAGTAACCTCGAACTTTTCATCGGGTCGTAGAGTATCCCCATCAGGATAGGCGATAGTCAGCTCCTGCCATTTGTTTCCCACCAGCCTGAAGGAGGCGATTCTTAAGAAATAATCGATGGTCGCGTTATCGAACCATAATCGGGCGAAACTGATTCTGGTAAAATCGGCCGAGCTGGCGATACCCATTGTATCAATCGCAGAGGCATCCTGTAACGGTATTCGCAGAAGCCTCCATCCTGACGTCGTTGAATCTACAAGATATTCGGGATTATCCAAGTCAATAGAGTACTCGAAATAACCGTCCTGTCTGTCCAGCGAACCGTTATAATTGATATCTTCGGTATCGAAACGTCCCAACCGGTCGGGATCGTCTTTATTACGCTCGGTACCGTTAATCCCGGAATAATCGTATGGATTATTTTGAGGATTATAGCTCCAGTTATCCCCCGAAGGATCGTGATCGGGGATACCTGGATCGAAACCCTCTTCCCCCTCATCGAAAACCCCATCCAGCCCCGTATCTTCTGCTTCGGGATCGAATACATTATTGTTATCGGCGTCCTCGGTATCTTTGAATTCATCGTTATCGAGGTCTTCCGAGATCAAACCGAGGTTGATATGCATAGTAGGCGCGCCGTTGGGAACGGTAGCGTCGGGAAGATACCAGAACTCGATAAATTTAGATAAACTCTGATCGGCCATCCCGGTATATAGCGACCTCATGATCCCGGCCCAAGTCGATTCCGGGTTGGCGACCTCCATATTTGGGAAAAACCTGATATCGAGCACATCGATTCGATTGTCCTGGGGTTTGACATCGCGCTCTTCCCAGATGTCGGTTAGCTTCACGGCGTCATACGGGTTATACCACCAGAGATCGGCTTTATTATAGAGTTCCGCCTTGGTGGTTCCAAAAAGTATTGGTGGCGAGCAGGCGGTCCAGATACCGCGACGGGAGGTCAGATCGGTGAAGTTCCTGGTGCCCTCGAAATCGTCGATAAAAGCCTGGTTTTTGGTATTGGGATTCGGAAGGCTCTGGGCAACCTCTCCGGAGATATCGAGCGATGATTTCGCGTCGGTCTCGATTAACGGAAGTATGTCGATCATCGTAGTCATAAAATCCGGCTCGAACTTAAACGAAAAATTGGCGTCCCAGACAAAGCCTTTCCGAGGTTCACGTCCGACCCTCGGCCTGGGGTCCGATGCTGTTTCCTTGCGGTACATGGCGGCCAGGGAGATATTGGATTTATCGAATATTTGATATTGGCCCGCAAATCCGAAAAGCGTCTTTTTCTCGGGCATAAAGAACGGCGCGAATTCGAAATCGACAGAGACATTAGCGCCGGGGTTCATCGCCTCCTGCGAGATAAACGTTATCTGTCCGATATCATAATTAATATTATAATCGACTCCCCGTTTCAATGTTGTGCCGTCCTGCAGTCTGACAACCTCGGAACCCTCGATGATATTAGCGCGTCCCAGGGAGTATGTGGATCCCCTCTCCGACGTTTTTACATGTAAATAGTAAACAGTCGAATCGGTAGCCTTCGGATTATTGTATGGATACCTGTAAATCTGCGGCACCTTTATATCGAGACCTTCATTCTCAAACGGATGAGATTCCGGGAACACGATATGCCCCCTGGCGGCATCCATAATGGTATTATTATAATCGGTGAGACAATCCGGACTGGACGAACCATCGCTGTTATTCTGATTGTCAAGCCCGAGAATAGTCACAAAACATTGGCCGTTCTGATCCTCGAAATCATTAATATTTCCCGGAGGTGAGCCGTTGCCTTTGTAAATCCTCATCTCGAAACCATCTGGGGAAATATTACGCGATCCGAGATCATATACATTGCGCCACATCCGCTCCCATGTCTCGAATTCCACCGTGGGTTGGCTGTGTTGAAGAAGCTGTAGTACGAGGGTGGTATCATTATCGCCAGCTTCCGACGTATCCGGCCTGAAGCTTAAATTTCCTATACTAAAGGTATCCACCTCGCCGGTCTGGTAACGTCTTTCGTACTCGACATAGGCTCCTAAAACCTCTCCACTCGATAACTGCTGATTCATGACGACATACCAACCGCGTTTGAAAACCTCGAAATCCGCGTACGCAATCGCTCCGAAATTTATATACTCGTATTCGGAAAGCGAATCCTGCCGCGGCGATATGAAGGGAAGACTATCGTTCGGCGGCGAGTAGATCTCTCGGGTGTCGAA
>JAZGHS010000046.1:0-2758 GCA_036481315.1 Candidatus Zixiibacteriota bacterium
TATTGACCTCCACCGTCTCTATTTCCGACGCAGTTTGAGATTCAGGCGTGATCTGATCGTCAGTATTTAGTTCTGCCTGGCTGGGTTGGCTCTTTGCAGCGTTTTCTTTAATCTTTGATTCGGCTAACACCAAACGCGCCATCAGGATTTCCTTCTCGTGACGCAACGTCCCAATTTTATTCTGGAAATTTTCAATACGTTTTCGAAATCCCTGATTTTCACCAAGAATTCCTTTATTCATAAAAATAAGGACGGCCAGCGCGCCAATCGCGACGAGAAATAAAAACCCTGTTGCCAAGACAATGGATTTAAACCACTTTAGAGTGATAACATTACCGTGATCGCCGATGAATAAAAGTGTCCAGCGCCGGTCTCTCCCTGGACGTTTTGATTTTTTGGGCTTGGGTGAATTCATAATATCTTAACCTGCACGGCATCTCCCTTTTGAGCCTTAAAATGTCGCTTGGCACTACCGCAATTTACCGCAATCTCAAGATAGTTGCGACTGCCGATCAGTGCCAGCGGCGAACCCGGCGCCGCACTCGCGTAATTATCTGACAAATCGGCGATCACATGCGTGCTAATGCGAATCTGCAGTCGGTTTTCAGCGACCTTTTGATGAAGCGTTTTCAGACTGTATGAATCAATGTTGGTAATCAAGTTACCGAAACGATCAATCGATATGATCTTTCCGATAAGTACGCCGCTTTCTGACAGCCGACAATTCAAGTCCTCCAAATGGACGATATCCTCGATGCCTATTTCTGTCCCCAGTTGCTCGAGTCCGGCGCCATTGACAATATGGGCGCCGATCGGCGCGAAAATATCCCGGCCGTGGAATGTGGCGCTAACGGGTTTGAGGAAATAATCAACGTTATGTATACGAACAATCGTATCAGATTTTTCTCGATCCAGCAAAAGGGTTAACACGCCATTGTCCGGTGCAATAAAAACATGCCCGGCGTGATCTATGGCCAGAATGTCACGTTGACCCCCAACACCCGGATCGACAACGATAAGATGCACCGTACCTTCCGGAAAGAAACGATAGGAAACCGGTATCAGATAGGCCGCCTGAGCGATATCTTGTGGATCTATCTGATGCGTGATATCGACAATCGACACCGAGGGACAAATCGAAAGAATAACCCCTTTCATGACCCCAACGTATTCGTCATCGACGCCAAAATCCGATAAAATGGTAATTATAGACATAACGTCCCGTGTTACGGGTTGCGCGTTACGGGTTGCGGGTTGCGCGTATTAAAATAAGGATTTTCATCCTTCAACCCGTAACTCGTAACTTATATTTTAACGAAACAACTTCCTCTGTACCCGAAATCCCAGATGCTTATACGCAGCCTCAGAAGCCTTTCTGCCGGAAGAGGTCCGTAAAATAAAGCCGATTTTTAACAAATACGGTTCAACGATATCCACCAGCGTATCGGATTCTTCCTGTAAGGTGGCAGCAATCGCTTCAATACCGACGGGACCGCCAGTGTAAAATTCGATGATCGTTTTCAAGTAGCGACGATCAAGGTCGGTCAGGCCTCTTTCATCGATCCCCTCTAATTCTAAAGCACCCCCAACCGTTGCTTGAGTGATAACGCCATCGGCCCGAACCTGGCTAAAATCTCGAACCCGTTTAAGAAGCCGATTAACAATTCGCGGGGTACCTCGCGAGCGTTCGGCGAGCTCCTGCGCTCCCCGGGTATCTATTTCCACATTCAACAATTGGGCGGATCGCTTGGCAATCGTTACGAGGTCATCTTCACCGTAAAAATCAAGGCTTCTAAAAATACCGAAACGATCCCGCAGCGGTGCCGAAAGCAACCCGACCCGGGTGGTGGCACCGACCAGCGTAAAACGCTTCAACCGGTAGCGATGGCTACGCGCATGAATGCCCTTGTCAAAAACGAAATCAATGGCGAAGTCTTCCATGGCCGGATACATAAATTCTTCGACGGACTTGGGTGTCCGGTGGATTTCGTCGATAAACAAAATGTCACCATCTTCTTGATGGGTGAGTATTCCCACCAGATCGCCGCCTTTTTCGAGGGCCGGCCCCGAAGTAACCGTAAGATCACCGCTCATTTCGTTGGCAATGATATGGGCTAAGGTTGTCTTACCGAGACCCGGTGGGCCATGGAGTAATACATGATCGATGGGCTCTCCGCGCTGCATGGCTGCCTGGATGGCAATTTTTAGCGTCTCGATGACCTCCTCCTGTCCAACGTATTCTGAAAGTTTTTCCGGACGTAACGATAAGATATCCGGTTCCTTATCCTCCGGCAGTGACGCACCGGTGATAATGTTTTGCTTATCAGAAGTATATTTAATCACATCATCGCTCATGGTCGGCTCCACCATGTGTGTTATAGGTTAATGGTTGTTGGTTATGAGAAAATGTGATTGCTACTTGCAAATAACGAATACCCAATACCAAATCTAGGTTTGCTCCCCGCTGTAAACTTCTTCTAAAAGCTCCTCGGGCGTCCTTATGGCGCTATTGCGTTTCAAGGCACTGTTAATCATACGCCTGGCGTCGGCAGTCCTGTGACCGAGCTGATTGACAAGGACTTGTAAAACCTGCTCCGAGAAGTCCTCCACAACCGGGATTTCCTTTTTATCGGCTTTGCGGATGAGTGCGAATTTGCCCATCTTGCCTTCCAGGGTCGCAATGATCTTATGGGCGGTTCGCGTCCCAATGCCCTTGAGCTGAGTAAGGCCAGGGACGTCTCGATTTTCTATGGCCCGT
>JAZGHS010000047.1:0-20247 GCA_036481315.1 Candidatus Zixiibacteriota bacterium
GGAGTGCCGTCAAGCCTTGCTCCCAATTCGTTTGTATTTGGCACTCCTGCCAGGGAAGTCTATATGGCGCATAAGATCGAGGCCATGCTGAATCGTTTACCGGATTATGTAAAACGCATTAAAAAATTAGAATTATATTTTGAAAAAAAGATCGATTGATTTGCGCGGGAACCAGGCGACCCCGGGTCTCGTTATAGAGAACCATTAATACTTGATAATTAAAAGGAGAAGAGATGTCCAAGATTGTTGAAGTGAATGAGTCAAATTTTGATCAAGAGGTCGCCAAATCAGAAGTTCCGGTATTGATCGATTTCTGGGCTACATGGTGCGGTCCCTGCAGAATGATTGCCCCGTTTGTCGAGGAAGCGTCGACTGCCTATAACGGCAAGCTAAAGGTCGGCAAAGTCGACGTGGATAATAACCAGCAGATTGCCTCGAAGTTTTCCATAATGTCCATCCCCGCGCTGATGTTTTTCAAGAATGGTGAGGTTGTCGATCAGATAATCGGCGCTGTACCCAAGAAAGCCCTGTTCGATAAAATCGATAAAATTCTGGGATCATGAGCGGCGAGTTTAAACAGGTAGAGACTATTAAGAAGATTCTCGGCGATTACCACACCATTGCGGTCGTAGGGCTGTCCGATAAACCTGACCGGCCAAGCTACTTTGTAGCCTCGTATTTACAGAATCAAGGCTATCGAATAATCCCCGTAAATCCCCGTTTGACGGAAGTTTTGGGGGAAAAAGCGTATCCGGATCTCGCCTCGGTTCCGTTCGAAATCGATATTGTCGATATTTTTCGTAAAAGCGAGGATATCCCGCCGATAGTCGACGCGGCTATCGAAGTGGGAGCGAAAGCTATTTGGATGCAGGAAGGCGTAATCAGCGAGAAATCTGCACAAAAAGCCATGAATGAGGGCCTTGATGTCGTCATGGACCTTTGTATGCTAAAGGAGCATCGTAAACATGTGGTTTAAAGCGATAACCGTAATTTCGGCTTTGATATTTATTGCTTTGATTGTGGTTGGATGTTCAAAGGCGGGCTACAATAAAACCGGCGATCTTAAGAGGATCGGTTTCGAAAAGGCATCGGAAATGATCAACTCCGAAAATCCCCCTGTGGTCGTTGACGTCCGTACACCGGAAGAGTTCAACAACGAACTCGGTCATATTCCAGGCTCGCGTTTGATACCGATGCAGATTACAGCGGATAGCATATCGGTTTATGAGCAATTCAAGGATCGAGAGATTCTTCTGGTATGCCGTTCAGGTCGAAGATCCGGCATTGTCGGCGACGAACTTGTTGCCGCCGGTTTCCAAAATGTCTATAATTTGGAGGGCGGCATGAAGGGTTGGAATAGCAATAAGGGACAGATCAAGAGGGATGTCCGATAATTTTGGTTAGAAAAATACGTTTTTTCACCCCGGAGGGACTAAAATATTCGAAAATCAGCTCTCCGGCTTTATTTTCGGAATTTGCCTATAACGGTGATTATCCCCGCTTATTAAAGGAAACCGATGTTTATAATTTCTTGAAAGTTATTTGTCGATGACATATATTTATCGCGGTTGACTTGTTTATCCGGAGATAAGAGGACAAAGGATGAAGATCAGAGAACCTTACAAGAAAATGCCGAAAGTGGTAGAGGCTACAGTGGAATGGAACGAACGTATGGGATTCTCATGCCGTTCGGGGTCCGGACACGAGATAGTATGTGACGCCTCCGATTTCCATGGCGGGGACGATTCCGGAGCGCGTCCCATGGAGTTGTTGCTTTTCGCTCTTTCCAGTTGTACCGGCATGGACGTGGCGACTTTTCTTAAGAAAAAAAAGAGGGATCTGAAAGATCTAAAGGTCTCGGCTCACGGACAACGGTCAGCATCACACCCTCATGTATTCGAGACTATAACGCTGGAGTATATTCTTATCGGTTCGGATTTAACCGACGATGATATCAGGTGGGCGGTCGATTTGTCTTTACAGAAATATTGTTCGGTGGCGGGTATGCTGCGGAAAATTTGCAAAATCAATTATCACTGGAAAGTAATCCGAAATTCTGAAGGCGGCAAGGTTTGAACTATCACAGACCGTTTTCAGGTGATTCCGGACGGGGCGTAATTCCGCCGGCTATAAAATGGCTGCTGATCTTGAATGTAGCCGCTTTTCTGGGTCCGAGAGTATTCTATCTCAATCTCAACCTGATCCATTCGGTATTCGGGCTTGTACCGGCATACGTTTTCGGAAAATTCTTTATTTGGCAATTCGTAACTTATATGTTTTTGCATGGTGGTACCTGGCATCTATTAATGAACATGTTTATCCTCTGGATGTTCGGCGCCGAGCTTGAACGCGGATGGGGAACAAGGGAATTTTTACGATTCTATTTCATCGCCGGTATCGGCGCGGGTCTGGTAAATTTCGTATTCGGAGTTTTGAATCCGGTGTCAAGCCTTATTCCGGTTATCGGGGCGTCGGGAGCGATCTACGGAATACTGGTGGCCTACGCGATCCTATTCCCGGAAAGATACGTTTACGTATACTTTCTAATACCGGTAAAAGTGAAATTCCTGGTAATATTTTTGATAGCAATAGAATTCTTATCCACTTACAGAGCCGACGGCATAGCGCATTTCGCGCATCTGGGAGGTGCCCTTTTCGGATTCCTATATTTAAGGAAAAACTGGCGCTGGAAACTGAGAAAATGGTCGCCGGAAGAGCTGCTACGCCGATTTAAAGAGGCTCAATCGGCCAGAAAAAATCAGGAGGAGAGGGAATTCATGGAGGAAGTCGATGAGATACTCGATAAGATAAATCGCGTCGGTTACGGGAAATTAACCAAGCGGGAGAAAAAAATCCTCGAAAAAGCGTCGGATAAACTATCCGACAGCGAAAAAAAGTAATATTTAAGAATCGCCCTCAATCGCCGATTATTATTCTGATACCTCTAATTGAAAGGCGGGGAGTAGATGCAGGGAAAAAAAATCGTTATAGCCGAAGCTTCCTCAACCATAAAGAGTGTGGCTGATTCCCTTCTTCGTCAACATGGGTATGATGTTGTCTGCACATCCGATGGTCTTCAGGCCTGGGAGGTAATTCAGGCTGAACGTCCGGATCTCGCCTTAATTGGGCTCAACTTGTCGGGGGTGCCCGGCCTCGAATTGTGCAAACAGATGTCGGGAGATCAGGTTGCCAGGGGGATCCCGGCACTATTGATCGTCGGTGGAAACGATAACGTATCCAAAGAGGAATTGATGACATCGGGAGCGCGGGGACATCTGAAAAAACCGTTTTCCCCGAAAGACCTTCTCGAGGCAGTAACGCGGCTGATTGGCCCCGGGGAGAATACTACGGTTCAGCAAGTGAATGGCGGTCGTAACACGACTAAAACATCCTATAAAGCAGAGGTTTTCTCCACAACAGGCAATATAAAAGAGGATTCCGACCAGATTCATCATGTTAACTGGTCGGATATCAATGAGACATCTGATGTTTCTCAACCTCAGAAAGTAGCCAGCCTGAATACCTCTTCCGACGAGCACGAGCTGTTAATTGAGGATGATCAATTCGGATTGGTTAGCGGAAATGTTCAAGGCGGACCGTCGGAGAAACCGGCGACGCAAGCGCCTGCTGACGAGGATTACGATTGGTTTATCGGAGAGATGAAAAAGGAAGTCGAGGGCGGTTCGGATAATACACTCGATAAAAAGGAAGACCCGTCGACGGCAAACCCCGCACCTGCCCCTGAAAAGGGGATCCGCTTTGACGATCTCGATGGCGGCTCGGGGTTGGTACTTCACGAGAACGCTAACATTCCCAATCAAAGGCCAGAGATTCATAAAGCGACGCCTCAAGCCCACTCATCCCTCACCGATTCCGATTTAGAGCGGATAGCCGACAGGGTCGCTCAAAAATTGGCCGATTCTCTTATTTCGAAGATCAGCAGGCAGGCGATTATCGATGCCATAAAAGCGTCTTTAAAATCCTCTTAAAAAACAAATAGCCAGAAATATATTTTTGCTTATATTCTCTCCCTATGGAAAGAATTATACGACTGTTTAGCGAAAGCGCAACTTTCCTTGCCGAAATCAGGTTATATATCTCAGGATAGTAATGGTAATTAGGAGGTAATTGATGGGACTTGTTGATCTGACAGTGGGCGCCGCCCTACTCGCGGGTATTTTATCGTTTTTATCGCCATGCGTGCTTCCCCTCGTACCGGGTTATTTATCTTTTATATCCGGTGTTTCTATGGACGAGCTGAAAACCGGAAAACGATATGACTTTTTGCTCAAGGTGCTCGTAAATATTCTTTTTTTTATTCTCGGTTTTTCCATCGTATTTACCCTGATTTTCGTTTCGGCCTGGGGTGTAAGCAGTTGGTTGGTGGAGTACAGGGACGGCTTGGGGAAGATATTCGGTATTATGGTCATCCTATTCGGTTTGCATTTTATGGGTGTTATAGATTTCAAAGCCCTCAATTATGAAAAACGCATGCATTTGTCCGGGCGTAAATCCGGTATTTTAAGTTCGATGCTGGTCGGGATTACTTTTTCGCTGGGATGGTCTCCTTGCACCGGTCCTTATCTTGCCACCATAGCAGGCCTGGCCAGCGCAAAAGATACTGTCTGGCAGGGATTCGGCTTTTTGATTTTTTATATAATAGGTCTGGGTATACCATTTATTATATCCGGTTTACTCTTCAATGGATTTGTCAGTTTCGCCGGAAAGGTAAAAAAGTTTTTGAGAGTTATCGAGTTTGGAGGCGGATTCATGCTGGCCGCCGTGGGTGTATTGCTGGTATTCGGGTATCTCCAGCAGGCATACAACGATTTTCTTAGCATTTTTTCTTAGAGTCCAACGGGAACAATTTCGGGATTGTATTTGTTTTTGATGACGGCGCTTCGGGATAACAAAAGGTGACCGTACAAAATGGGGGCCCGTGGAGATGCCAGAGCGAAAAGATTTGAAAATGAAGCTATTGTTCATCTCGACAATCTTTTCGGCGCGGCGATAAAGATAACAAAAAATCAAACGGAAGCCGAGGACCTGACCCAGGAAACGTTTCTTCGAGCATACAGATTTTTTGATCGATTCGAGAGCGGCACTAATTGTCGTGCCTGGCTTTTGAGGATTATGACAAATTTGTATATCAATGGGTACAACAGGAAAAAATCAGAACCGGAAACGATTAGGTATGAGGACTCAAGCGAATATTACATTTACCGGAAATTTACCGAATCAGATTATATTGAAAATCCACAATACGGGGTGGATTGGATTTTCGATAATTTGCTCGATGATGATATACGGAGGCTTCTGGGAGAATTACCCCGGGAATTCAAGATTTCGATCATTCTCTGTGATATCCAGGGGTTTTCTTATGCAGAGGTCGCGGAGGCTACAAACGTAACGATCGGAACCGTAAAATCAAGACTCTTCAGGGCTCGAAGAAGAATCCAGAAAGGGCTCTGGGAGTGGGCGGCGGTCAACGGATACGCGTTGAAAGGATACGTCAATGAACAAGCGTGATTGTTTTATCAATGAAGACGAACTCAATGAATATCTGGATAGTGAATTAGGCGGATCCAGGAAGCTTGCCCTCGAAGATCATCTGCGCTATTGCCCCGACTGCTCTACCCGATTCGAAATATCCTTTAAATTGAAAACTCTTCTGAAGAGTTCGCGGGATCAGGTTCATGCGCCGCCGTGGTTGAAAACACGAATATTATCCGATATTCATGCCCAATCCAAAGTCGGAGTCGGCGGGTTCTGGGAGTATCTTACAAAAGCCTTTAGAGGAAAGCCGTTGATCCCCATAGCCGCCGCGTCTGCCCTGGTGATGGTTTTTATTTTGGCTTTATTTTCAAAATCAGATCAAAAAGGTACTATGCCTTTTGTAACGGCCATGGTAAAAGAGCATTACGAATATTCGGATGGCTCGGCTAATGGTATCAAGAGCAACGATCCGGAAGAAATCACCAGCTGGATCTCATCGAACGCCGGGATAGACTTCGCTCTTTCGTCCGACCAACGGATACCTCTTCCCAATGGAGCTTGCGTTATACAGAAAAGCGGCGAGACAGTAGGGTATGTAAGTTTCGATTACCAGGAGAAAAAAGTATCCCTTTTCATGTTGAAGGAAAAGGAGAACGAGTTGTTCGGCCAGCGCGAAATGAACCTGGGTGACATCTCTGTTTTTTGTGGTAAATGTACCGGGATGAACTATGTCCTGTGGAAATCCGATGATGTTGTCTGTGTACTGGTAGGGGATATCCCCGAAAAGTCCCTTGTGAATCTTGCCGGCTATATGATATAAGCTCCCCGGGACTTTAAAAGTCGGACCGAATCTTTATCTCCCTAAATATACCGATTCACGGCTTGTATAAATCGCCGTAAATAAAGGGTTCAACCCGGATCATTCGGAGGGGCGCGGTTTTTTAACGGCTGTAATCGGTAATAATTCTTGCAATCTACTTTTCAAAATATATCTTATTGCGGGCGGCGGCTTTGGGTCGACGCTTTCGGTCGGAAAGATATGAATTTTCGAATTGTTTTAAAAACACCGCTTTCGAACAATAACGCGATCTGCCAGCGTGAATGATCCGGGACTGTCCGTATCGATATTTAGCGGAACCGGAGACGTTTGCGGTATTTTTTAAGGGGATACTGTCTTTTACCGGGAAATTAATAGAGCATGAAAAACGAAAATATCATCTGTGTTTTTGCAAGGTATCCATCCCCAGACACGGTGGAAACGAATTTGGAAAAGTTCTTGGGGAAAAAGCAGGCCGCGTTTTTAGCCCGCGCTTTTTTGATGGATACTATTTCAACCTCCTTGAAGATTCCGCGTTCAAGCCTGTATATCGCCCATACTCCTCCTGATTCCAGGACCGATTTTGAGAATTTTCTTTATCTTTTCGCGGGTGAGGAGAAAAATAAAAAAATAGCCGGAAAGACCGATTCTATAGGATTTATCCCTCAGGCCAACGGAGATCTGGCGGTCTCACTGTCAGTGGCATCTGAGCTGTTATTTTCCGATGGGGCGAAGAAAGTCATCTTCGTCGGTTGCGATAGTCCACTGCTTACGCCTCTGGTTCTGAGAGCGTCTTTCGAGTTATTATCGGAAAAACAGGTTGTTGTAGGGCCTACTTTCGATGGGGGATATTATCTTCTGGGAGTCGACGATCATTATCCTGCGCTTTTCGAAGGGATCGACTGGAGTTCGCCGGGGATTTACCGTGATGCCGTATCCCGTTTTTCTGAAAACGGATTGAAATGGCAGGAACTTGAGCTATCTTACGGTGTCGACGGTCCTGACGAGCTTGAGCAGCTTTATTTTGATATAGATAATCTTCGTCTTACAGGGGAGAACGAAATTGCTTATCATACGGAACGATGTCTTCAAAATTTAGAAAAATAAATCAAAAGCCGATAGTAACCCCGATCTATCAAACCACGACTTTCGAGTTTCCGGACACCGATTCGATAATTCAGTATCAGAAGGGCAAGAAAAAGGGGTATCTATACACTCGCTATGATAACCCCACCATAGAGGCTGTGGAAATTCAAATGGCGCGGCTGGATAAGGCTGAATCGTCGCTGCTTTTTTCCTCCGGGATGGCGGCAATCAGCGGGGCCTGTTTTACACTTCTTACCTCCGGCGACGAGATAATATCGTCGGCCCCCGTTTATGGCGGAACCCAATCGCTTTTCGATCGATTCTTGAAAAAATACGGAATAAAAATCCGTTATTTCCCCGCTAATGATACCGGGAAATTGGCGCGCGCGATATCGTCGAAAACGAAATTTATTTATCTCGAATCTCCAACCAATCCTAATTTGCAAATTGTAGACATGAAAACGGCGGCGAAAATAGCCCGGGAGAATCGAATATTTACCTTGATTGATTCTACCTTTGCCTCTCCGGTTAATCAAAAGCCGCTGGATTTTGGTATCGACGCCGTCATGCATTCGGCTACCAAATACCTCGGGGGGCATTCCGATATAATGGGTGGCGTTTTATCCGGATCCTCGACGTTCATAAAACGGGTGCGCGAGTCACGGAAACTTCTCGGAAGCTGTGCCGATCCGAATCAGGCGTTTTTGCTCGATAGGGGACTTAAGACTCTGACTGTGAGGATGGAGAAAATCAATAATAACGCTCTGGCCGTGGCCGAATTTTTAGAGACAATCCCCGGATTAAAAACGGTAATTTATCCTGGTCTGGATTCTCATCCTCAGCGGTCCGTGGGGATTTCTCAGATGAGCGGTTTCGGCGGGATAGTGAGTTTCGATATCGGTTCGGCGAAAATGGCGGCGCGGTTTGCCGATTCGTTAAAAGTGATTAAAAACGCGGTCAGTCTCGGAGGCACGGAATCTCTGATTTCTCTTCCCATCTGGACCTCGCACCACGGGATAGACAGAAAAAAGCTTGTCGCAATGGGGATTACGCCGGGACTAATCCGTCTTTCCATAGGCCTGGAAGATAAAAAGGAATTGATAACGGATATCAAGCGGGCGATTAGGAAATCGTTGAAATGATTAATATCGAAATACCCTAAATAGCGGAATTAAACAGGAAATTCTTATTGCCGATATAGAAAAGGGATGGTGACATGTATCCGTCATCACCGGTTATCGTATAGTGTCCTGTGGTCGAGGGCGAAGTATTATGTAAACCAAAATCGGTTTTAGCGAAGTAAGGATTTTGCTCGCGATGAAGATTGCCACCCAACAAACCAACGCTATCGAGAAAATATCGGTCTCGAACTACGAGGTCACCGAGCTTATCGGGTCGGGGGGGATGGCTAATATATTCAGGGCTATCCAGTTATCCCTCGATCGTCCGGTAGCGCTGAAGATTATGCATCAGCATCTCTCGATGAACGATGGATTTATCGCTCGATTTGAGAAAGAGGCCAAACAGGCGGCCCAGCTTCATCACGAAAACATCGTCGCGATTATCGATTACGGCCATGAGAAAGGCGATTATTATATCGCCATGGAGTTTATCGACGGAGATAATTTAAAAGATCTTCTTGAAAAGCAGAGGAGGCTTCCCCTCGAGATGTGCCTTTTGATCAGCCATAATGTGGCCGAGGGTCTGAAATACGCTCACAGTCAGAATCTCGTGCATAGAGATATTAAACCGGCGAATATAATCCTTTCCAGCGACGGCCGCGTTATGATTGCCGATTTCGGGATTGCCAAAGGAGATGACGATCTCTCTATAACGGCTACCGGCCAGTTGATCGGTTCCCCCGCGTATATGTCCCCCGAGCAGGCCGCGGGTCGTCCCCATGACCATCGATCCGATATCTTCAGCCTCGGGATTATCATGTACGAAATGATAGCCGGCGAGAAGCCGTTTAAGGGCGAGACCTATCAGGCCATGGTAACGTCGATCATGTCTGATAAACCAGAACCGTTAAAAAAGCTCAGGGTGGATGTCAACGACGGAATAAATAACGTGGTGCTAAAGGCTATCGAAAAGGACGTGGAGTCGCGTTTTCAAAACGTCGAGGAGATGTCCGATGCCATCTATTCCCAACTCGAGCGTTTCAAACTTCCGGGGTCGAGGAAGCTGATATCGAGTTTTCTCAAAAATCCGAACAAGATTACCGAGAAGCTCAGGTCCGAGAAAATCTCCAATCATATGGAATCCGCCCTCTATTACATGACACAAGGGGAGAGCCGTCTTAAAGACGCCAGGCGGGAATTTGAGGATGTCTTAAGATTCGATAAAAACAATAAATCTGCCAAGAAGCATCTTTCCAAACTCGAAAACCACATTTCCGATCGTATTCCCACTGAAACCGATAAAATCCCTGTGAAAAAAAAGACGCTCTTCGGTATTCTGGCTGGGGCGGCTATCGCGGTTCTAGCGACTGCCATTTTTTTGCTGGTTTCCGGGGACGATAATACCGCGGTTTCGGACGGGCCTCAATTAGCCGTCGATCCAATAGAGTCAACCGTATCCGATATTACTGAAAATCCCAAATCGATAAAAGATACGAAAGACCCGATCGACAAGGGAAAAAATGCGCAAGCTGATAATACGACCCCGAAAAATTTAGGGGACTCCGCCAAAAACAAATCGAAATCCGGCCAAAACTCCAAGAAAAAAACGGTGGTAAAAAAGAAAAAAACGGTTTATAATTACCCCGATCAAAATTTAGCGGAATACGGATCGCTTGCCGTTGGTACGAATGTCGCGGCAGAGGTTTATGTAGACAGAAAAAAATACGGCTCCAGCAACGGTCCCCCGATTAAGCTCCTTCCCGGACGGCATTTTGTGGAAATCAAGGCCGACGGATATCGGAGGATGACAAGGCGAATATTTACCGAGAAGGATAAAGCGGTGGATGTTAATCTGGAGTTGGTTCCCGAAAGAAAATGATGAAAAATGATTACCGGCTGATAACCGCTGTCTTTCTTGCTACTTTAATCTTTCTCGCTCCAACGATTTCCGCCCTTGATTATTCCGTAAAAGAAATTAAATTATATACTACCGACGGTTACCGGGTTTTCGGCGAGTATTACTTCATCCCCCAAAAATCGGGGCCGACCCTGCTGCTTCTTCATAAGTTGACCGGGGATCATAGCGAATGGAAGCCATATCTGCCCCTGTTGAGCAAAGCGGGAGTAACCTCGATACTCGCCATCGATCTTCGCGGGCATGGCGGTTCGGTATCGAGATACCTACCCGATAAATCTGATTCGTCCATCGCAGTAAACTGGAAAGAATTTTCCGAGGACGATTTAAAAAACGCCGTTCTCGATCTGAAAACCGCCTGGGATTTTTTAAAAGAATGTCCGTCGACCGATTCTTTGAGAATGGGGATTATGGGTGGATCTATCGGGGCCAATTACGCCGCCATTTTCGCCGCTGAGAATCACGACGTTAAGAGCCTTGCCATGATATCCCCCGGCGTTGTTTTTCGGGGAGTGGATTGTATTGACGCTGTGAAGACGTACGGCGAGAGGGCTGTTCTTTTCATCGCCGCCGAGGACGATATCTATTCGGCGGGTTCGTGCGAGAAACTAAAAAGCGTATCGGCCGGAAGCCCCGCTCATATCGAAATTTATAAAGGGGACGCTCACGGCACGAAGCTTTTGGATAACAATTCGGAGTTCGAGCATTTCCTTTCTGACTGGTTTTTATCCACTCTATAACGTATTTTATTTATATGACAACGGGAGTAACCGACAGGCAGAGATATCTTGCCGATATTTCTCTTTTTCTGGTGACGATAATCTGGGGATTATCATTTACGATCCTTAAAAACGTTCTCGAGGAACAGCTCTCCCCGATATTCTTCGTTTTCCTGCGCTTTCTGGTTGCCTCGATAATTGTATATCCTTTCTGCGCGAAATCGTTGAAAAAACTTGGTAAAGAGGGATTTATAGGAGGTGTGGTGATCGGAGGGTTGCTCTTTTTCGGATTCGCCACTCAAAGTATTGGAATACAATTCACCAGCGCCTCTAAATCGGCTTTTATAACCGGGCTGGCGGCACTGTTTGTGCCCGTATCTCTTTTTCTGCATAAAAGAAAATCACCCGGAGCTATCAACGGCCTGGCCATAATGGGAGCGATGTTTGGCATGTATCTGCTTACTGATCCGGCCGGCGGCGGCTTGAACAGGGGCGATTTTCTAACACTCCTCTGTGCGGCGGCGTTCGGCGCCCAGATCTATGTTCTGGGAGTTGTGGCGCCGGGTAAAGATTTTTTAGCTTTAACCTTTGTGGAACTGGTCACTACGATGATACTGGCGGGGATATTCTTGCCTTTTGAAAACATAAGGGCGCAGATGACCTTAAATTCGGTCGGTGCTATACTTTTTCTGGGTATACTGGGGACCGCTGTGACGCTCCTGGTACAAAACTGGGCACAGCAAAGAACGTCGGCTGTCAAAGCGGGGCTGATATTTACCGCCGAACCAGTTTTCGCCTATATGTTCGCGTCGGTATTGCTCGATGATTATTTCAATCCGATTCAGAAAGTCGGGGGCATACTGATTGTGTTAGCCGTAATCGCCTCCGAGATCGTTCCTCTGATATTATCTCGGAAAAGAAATATCTCTGCGTAACCGGGATCGGATATCTTTATTTCAATAAAATCAGCTTTACGCTTCTGTGAACGTCTCCGGCTATCAGTCGAGCGAAATATATTCCGGATGGCAATTCGTCGGCGTTCCAACGAAAGGAATGTTCACCCGCCTGCTTGATACCGTCATGCAATAATGCCACCTGTTGCCCGACAATATTGTAGACGACGATCCTGGTATTTCCGGGTTCGGCCAGCCTGAATCTAATCGTGGTTTGCGCATTGAACGGATTGGGATAATTTTGCATCAGGGTTGTTTTCGCGGGAAGGGCGATGTTGTTATCATCGACCGACGTTTGACTCTCGTAAAAATCGATAGCGGCGCCGGCTACCTCCAGAAATTCGGAGAAATCGAGGTTGTCATAGTATTCGGCGATGGAGAGAGAGTCGTCGGTATGATTTTCGAGGCGCTGGCTGAAATTCTCAGGATCCACATGTATATTATCGCCGGCGATCATGGCTACCGTGACTGTTTCGACTGCTCCGGGGGCTATTTCCAGCGATCCGAAAGATATCAAAAAGCGGGCATCGAAACCGTCGGCGATATTTTCGGCGTTAGACACGCCCGGAATCCAGCCATCTTCAGTATGATCAAGGGCAGACCAGATCTGCCCGTAATCATGTTCGCTGTTGGACATGATCTGGTACTTGGCTTTATCGCCGCAGGGCGTGCCTATGCCGCCACATGGGAATGATTCCCAGATATCGAAGTTGCTTTGAAGCTGAGGACCCCAATCGTATTCGGTGTTAACGTTGGATATCCACCAGTTGAAATTGGTTTGCAATCCCGGTTGTGAGGCTCCCAGTGGTATTATCCCTGTGGCGCCACGTGGGCTTATGGATGTGAAATCACCGCTTTCGGGCTGGCCGTCGTTATCGATAATCCAACCGATACCGTAGTTACCGTGCTGGATAAATCCGCAAAGATCGTCCTGGGCGCCTTGGTTGGGATTTTCCGACAAGTGAAATACGTCGCCGTCATAGTAAATGGCGATCCAGGCATCATGCAGGGATCGACCGCCGATATTTTCCAAAACGTAGTTGATAATGAAGAGCTGATCCATACCATCGGAACTCCAGCCGATACTGTTCTGGGTGATTTTCAGGCCGAGAGGGATATGGGGACGATTATCTGTCGGATCGTTTGGTATATATCTCGAATCGGTTGATGTGTCAGAATAGATCGCGAAAAACTCCTCGTCCCCGATAACCTGATCTTCCCAGAAGGAATCTTCGCCCACGGGAGGGGGCCAGAGTTCACAAATCGTGCTCCACCATCCGTCATTGCCAACCGATACAAGGGTATCGAGGACCGGATTACCGTTTTCATCCACCGTATCGACTACCGCTCCGATCCAGAGGGCTCCGAGGAATAAATACTCGATATCGGATCCGAGCGGGAATTCTACTCCCGGGGCCGGGAAACCGGTTTCAGGATCGATATAATTGCCACCCTCAGATCCCAGAATTCCGAAATTAGTAACGGTGAATTCAATATCCGAATCGTGATGCACTCCTACCTGCACGTCCGGCAGGTTTTGTGAAATGGAATTGCCGGTTACCGCGACAATCAACGATATGGTAATCAGGGTGATCTTTTTCATTTTTCCCTCCAATGATCAAATACTATTATTAATTACACCTTAGTTTATATTGTTCGAATTTCGCCTCCTAGATTATGGATTCAAGCTCATCTACTTCAGTAAAACAAGTTTAACGATATGCCGTTCATTTTCTATTATCAGTTTCGCGAAATATATCCCGGACGGGAGATCGTCGGCGTTCCACCGAACGGAATGTTCGCCCGCCTGCCTGATACCGTCATGCAATAATGCCACCTGTTGCCCGACAATATTGTAGACGACGATCCTGGTATTTCCAAGTTCGGCCAGCCTGAATCTAATCGTGGTTTGCGCGTTGAACGGGTTTGGGTAGTTTTGTAATAACTCGACAGTTTTAGGTAACTCGACCTCATCGGGATCGATTCCTACTCTGATCTCGCCGAGCTCTTCCAAAACACGATTTGCGATTTCTATAGAGGATGGTTCCTGAGCATAATACAGGGGGAATTCCAGGACAGCGGTATTGTAGGTTTCGGTATGATGAATCATACCGATGGGGTTGCCGTGAAATATCGATGTTTCCGGTTCGACAGCGATATAGCTGAATATCATCTCACTCGAATCATTCAGCAGTAATGTTCCTATCCCCGGTAGACGCCCGTCATTATCGACCGGCGGAAATTCGATTCGGTTTGCCCGGGCGGTATCGACCGCGAAATCGAAGTAATTCGGCGATTCCGATAGACCACCGATGAATTCGGTATTGAAAACGTCGGGGAATTCAACGCCTTCCAAATTCAAGTACTGATAAGCAAAATCGTAAGTAATGAAGAAATGTTGACCGTGAAATGTATTCGACGGCGCCACCAGCCTTGTTCCCGCCAGCAGGAGATTCCCTCCCGCCTCGAGATAGTCCGCGATAAGATCGCCGTTATCGGACAGGTCGAAATAGGGATATCCCAGTACCTGTTCTTTAGCGTATATGACAGTGGAGAAGGAGGCGATTTGCTGCATACTCTGCGGTCCATAGTCTATTATCATGTGTGGAAAATCACTAAGCATCCGGTCATAAAATACAGCCATTGAATCATAATCGGGATTACCCTGGGTTCTGTTGGCCATAACAAGTAAGGTGCCGTAATCGAACCCCATCGCATAGTGGGATACTATATCGGAAAAAAATGATTCGTTTCCGAACGTATCGATCGCGGTGATCTTATAACGGTACTTCTGACCGATATAAACGTTTTCGTCCGTGTAGGTATTTATAAAGGCGGTATCGATCACCCTGAATTCCTGAAATGGGGCAGACCTGTAAACGACATATCCGGCGAGATCCGCATCGGGAATTTCGTTCCATGAAAGATATATTTTTACCTGTTCCGACGTGGCGGTTAATCCGTCGGGAGTTTGAGGCTGACCGGAATTTATGAATACCTCGGGCGATATGTCGCCCTCGACTCCGTGAACGCTCGCCGAGGAAATTACATAATAGTAAGTGGTATTGTCTTCTATATCAGCATCGACAAAAACCGAATCGACGAAGCCGTCGGGAGTGATTTTCACAGGATCGTAAACGCCGGGCTCGGTTCCCCGATATATCCTGTATTCCAGTAGACTAACGCGTTCGGAATATTTCCATCTTAAGGTAATCTGGCTTTCGTTCCATTGATCGAATCTGAAATCGTCGGGTGGACCGATAGGTACGTTTATATAATCGCTGGAGTAATAGCTGAAAGCCGAATCGATTTTTACAAGCATATCCGAAAAATCGAGATTCCGATAGAATTGGTCTATGGAAAGAGAATCTTCCGTATTATAGCGCAGATAATTGTCGTAATTAGAAGGATCGCTATGCAAGTTATTTGCTCCGAAATAGGCGATTGTTATGGTATCGGTTTCACCTGCCGGGATTTCAGCCGGGCCGTATGATATCAAATAGCGGGTGTCGAAACCGTTGGCCATATCCATAACATTAGGAACCGATGTTATCCAGCCCTCATCGGTATGATCCAGTGCGGCCCATATCTGGTCGTAATCATGCTCTCCGTTGGACATAACCTGGTATCTGGCCCTATCACCGCCGGGAGTGCCTCTTCCTCCGCCGGGGAACGGTCCCCAGATATCGAAGTTGCTTTGAAGTTGCGGTCCCCAATCGTATTCGGAATCAACATGAGACATCCACCAGTTAAAATTGGTTTGTGGTTCGTTAAAGGTAGAACCGAGAAGAGCGACACACATAACGTCAACGGGGCTTCGACTATCATATTCGCCGTCGTAAGACTGTCCGTTATTATCCGCCAGCCAGGCGATGCCTCCGTTATCGGAATTGACAAATCCGCAGATATCGTCTATAATTCCCTCTTCGTTACCGAACGGACTCTCGGATTCATGAAAAACGTCGCCGTCAAAGTAAATAGCGAACCAGACATTATGCAGGTCTCTGCCCCCTATATTTTCCAGGTAATAGTTCAGTATGAAAATCTCATCATATCCTTGCGAACTCCAGCAAAAACTATTCTGAGTAATTTTTAAACCAAGCGGTATATGGGGACGCTGGTCTATAGGATCCTGCGGTACATACATAGGGTTGGTGAGCGTATCGTAATAAACCGCGAAAAATTCTTCATCGCCGAATATTAGTTGTTCCCACAAGGATTGTTCATCGGGCGGCAACGGGAAAAGCTCGGTCACATTCCACCAACCGTCCCAACCTACGGATACGAGCGTATCGAGAACAGGATTGCCGTATTCGTCCACTGTATCCACTTCGGCGCCAACCCATATCGCTCCCGCATAGAGATAATCTATCTCCGACCCGGCCGGGAATTCCGCTCCGGGTGTCCACCCCTCCCATTCCGGGTCCTGATTCATATCCCCCATTGAACCAAGTTGTCCGATGTTCGTGATTGTAAAATAAATATTCGACGCGTCGTGTACTTTAGCTTGAACTCCGGGGACGACTGTAATTTGCGGATTGCTCTTCCCCGAATCCATGGCCACTGCATATACGAAGAATAACAAAATGATAGAAAGCGATAATATTGTCTTCATAATAGCCCTCCGAGAAGTTTAATACCCCTAATACACCCAATAATTTCCGGGTATTATAATATACACAATTATCCGGTTATTATTCCCGAAAAATCACAGCTTATTCTATTTAGTCCTGCTCTATATAAGGATTAAAGTTAACAGATATTGACAAATTACAACCGACCCGGTATCTTTCGCCCCTATGCGAAACGGAGCTAATCCCCACGATGTCTAAGGGAACCAACAAGATAGGGATAGTGATCGATCCAGCCTATTTCGACCACGATACCGGTCCCGGACACCCGGAATCGGTCGAAAGGCTCAAGGCGGTACAGGATGGACTTGACAGCATTTCAAACACGATCGCGATCGGGGCCAGGGAAGCTACTCGTGATGAATTGCTTATGGTACATACTCCGGAATATGTTGATAAAATCCTGAATATGGAAATAACGGAGATAGAAATGCTCGATCCGGATACGGCGGTTTCGCCGGGCTCGAAAAAGGCGGCGTTAAAGGCAGTGGGAGGGGTATTAGAGGCGGTTAAATACGTACTCGACGGATCTATCGGACAAGCCTTCTGCGCGGTTCGGCCGCCGGGGCATCACGCCGAGCAGGATAAGGCGATGGGTTTTTGCCTTTTCAATAATATCGCTATCGGCGCCGCATACGCGTTGAAACTTCCCGATATAGAGCGGGTGGCAATAATCGATTGGGATATTCACCACGGTAACGGCACGCAGAACGCTTTTTACGATTCAAAAGACGTGCTTTATATCTCGCTTCATCAGTTTCCATTCTATCCCGGTACGGGTTCGTCGCTGGAAACAGGAGAGGGTGCCGGTAAGGGGTATACCGTAAATATTCCCATGTCGCCCGGATTGGGCGTGGAGGATTATCGTGACGCATTCGATGTTACGATCATGCCCGCCTTGGAGGATTTCAAACCGGGTCTGATTTTGATATCCGCCGGATTTGACGCGCATCGTGACGATCCGCTCGGGCAAATTGACCTGACATCGCTATATTACGGAGAGATGACATCGATTTTAAAAGAGTTTGCGAGAAGTCATTGTAAAAGCAGAATCGTCTCTGTTCTGGAGGGAGGATATAACATGCAAGCGTTGAGAGATTCCGTCAAAATTCATTTAAAGGAGCTGGGGGGATGAGTAAATACGCCCGCGTTTCATACGAGAATAATATTTATTGGGGATTAATCGAGGATGGTAATTTTAGGATTATAAACAACGAACCGTGGGATGACCATGAGTTAACCGATCGAAAATTACATTTAGGCGATTGCAAACTCTTAGCCCCGGCAAGGCCATCGAAGATCATTTTGATCGGCTTAAACTATCACGATCATATCAAAGAATCGCAATCGGCGGACGAGGCTCCCGACGAACCGGTGATATTCTCAAAACCGCCAACGACCATAATCGGCCCCGGCGATGATATCCCATATCCGCCCGAACTCGATCGTGTCGATTACGAAGGGGAACTGGCCGCTATTATCGGTAAGACGATTTACAGAGCCGATGAGAAGCATGCCAAAGATGCGGTATTCGGTTATACGTGCTTAAATGATGTTACCGCCCGGCATCTGCAAAAAAAGGACGTCCAATGGACCCGGGGCAAAGGTTTCGACGGTTTCGCGCCTGTGGGGCCGTGGATAGTCACCGATATCGATCCCCTCGATCTGAAAATCGAGACATATTTAAACGACGAGTTAAGACAGGATTCTAAAACGTCGTATCAGATCTGGAACGTCTACGCTCTGATCAGTTTCATCTCCCGGGTGATGACCCTTCTTCCCGGCGACGTTGTCTCCACTGGCACGCCGAAGGGAATAGGGCCGGTGCAACCCGGCGATAAAGTGCGGATCACTATAGAGAATATCGGGACCCTTGAAAATGGGGTGGTATCGATTTGATTAGCGCACTTCTGGTCGCGATTGGGCTGACGATTGGTTTATCGCCAGATCTGCAGGTATCGTATAAGATAGATTTCCGACTGGATACAGTTAATCATAAACTTTACGGTGAGCAGACGGTCCGATTCTTTAATCCTACGTCAGAATCAATTGAAAGAATTGCTTTTCATCTTTACCCCAACGCCTTTTCCGATACTAACAGCGCTTATTGCGCCGAAGACGGGCGGGTAAAAGCCGATGTCGCATCTGGCAATATCTCACGGCTGGATGTATCCGAAATTTTTATAAGCGGTCGGGCTGTCGATTCTGGTATGGTAGAGACCAAAGGAACATTGATGTATATAACCCTCCGGGACGAACTTCCCCCCGGGCGAGATTTAGAAATCGATTTGAAATTCGAGCTTGTAATCCCCCGTGCGAAAGTGCGGTTCGGGCATGATGGAAAAGGCGACTACCTGTTATCACACTGGTATCCGATTATTTGCGGTTACCAGAAGGGGGAACTGATAGACAGGGAATACCATGCCAATAGCGAGTTTTTCTCCAATTTCGGATCTTACGATGTAACCATGAGGTTGCCATCGGATTATGTCGTAGGTGCAACAGGTATCCTGGATCTAATCGACGAAAACGATTCTATATCGGTATGGCACGCCGTTGCCGATACGGTCATCGATTTCGCGTTCGCGTGCGGTGCGAATTTCGAAATATTCCGGGCCGATACGTTAGGGATCGATATTGAATATCTGTTGAATAAAGAGAACACAGGCCTTCTCGAGCGGATCAATGACATAACGAAGTATTCGTTGGCTTATTGTTCGGAGAGGCTATTTGAATACCCTTATGATAATTTCACTTTAGTCGATTTCGAGTGCGGTTCGGCGGGCTTGGAACTGCCAGGGATGATAGTCGTTTCATTTGATGATCCCGGACGCGTCGAATCGGTCAGACGTACTGAATCGTTAATCGCGCACGAGGCGGCGCATATGTGGTTTTACGGAACAATCGCCACTAATGAAACTGACGAACCTTGGCTCGACGAGGGATTGACATCGTATTACACGGGGAAAATAATGACCGCCCGCGACAAAACACCTGAGTTTTCTGTGCTCGGATACGACATCAGTCTCGATAAGCTTTCTCGGATTTTCGCCCTATCGAGGGGGATCTCCTTTCCGATCGATCTGGCAAGTTACGATTACCCCGACTGGTTCGAATACGAATCGGCAGTTTATACCAGGGCCGAAATGACGCTTCAGTGTCTCGAAATAGTGATCGGGGATTCGACATTTGCGAAAGCGTTGAAAGGTTATGCGCGGAAATACCGTTTCGGCCATCCCGATTCCGACGATTTCAAAAAAGCGATCTCTTCGTATAGCGAAAAAGACCTTTCAGGGTTTTACTCGCAATTTGTGAGTGGAACATCCCGGGTTGACTACGCCGTTACGGGGATGCTGTACGAGAAAATCGAAGACGAAATCCAAAGATATAAAGTAACGGTAACTCTTCGGAGAAACCACGACGGTATTCTGCCGCAAACCGTCAGTGTTCGTCTGGACGATGGCTCGGTAATGGATACCGTTTGGGACGGATATTCCAGAGTCGCGAGG